>JBHIAI010000177.1:0-2593 GCA_046861655.1 Fidelibacterota bacterium
GGATATGATCCAGACAGACGCCGCCATCAACCGGGGCAACAGCGGCGGACCCCTGTGCAATGCCAACGGGGACGTGATCGGAATGAACACTTTCATATTCACCGGCGGAGGGTATTCTGAGGGATCCATCGGGATCGGATTCGCCATCCCCATAAACCGGGCCAGGGGTGTTGCCGAGGAGTTGAAAAAGCACGGGAGGATCGACAGGCGGGTGGAGCTCGGCTTCCGGTTCCAACCCGTGGACGTGGCCTTGAGCCGGTACCTCCGGCTTCCCGAAAAAGGGGGAATCATCGTGACTCAAGTCCTGTCCGGCGGGGAAAGAGCGGGTCTGCAGGTGGGTGACGTCATCTACAGGATTAACGATTTCAACGTGAATTCCAGGTTGGATATCCTTCGGATCATTCAGGAAAACTACCTGATGCCGGGAGACACATTGGCCATCACCTACTACCGGGAGGGGAAGGTGGACCACACCAGGCTGGTTCTCAGCGGTGTATAGACCTTCGGCCCCAGGGTGTCAAATGAAAGAAGATGACGTGTGAATCGACGACGATCCATCAAATTGATCGTGATCATCCTGGTCACGGGAGCCCTTCTTGGGACTCTCATCGGGGAAATCCTGGCGTATGCCCTTCCGGAAGGGGTGGTCAAGCAGTTCTTTCTTCAGAGCATCACCGTTTCTCTGGGCGGTGAAAACGGTCTTTCGCTGGACCTGGGCATCCTCGGTTTCATCCTTGGGTTCCGGTTCAAATTGAATTTTGTGGCCCTGTTCGGGCTCGCGGCGGCCTACTACTTCTTGCGATACTTTCGATAACCCAACATGGGAGGTTACCATGGTGAATTTCATGAGTATTCCGTTTCTCATCGGCGGATTGGGCTGGGGGGAGATTCTACTCATCTTCCTGGTCATCCTTCTCCTGTTCGGTGCGAGGCGGCTACCAGAACTGGCCCGGGGTCTGGGAAAAGGGATCCGGGAATTCAAGGGGGCCGTTGAGGGAGTGGAAAAAGAGCTGGATGAGGCGGCCAAGGCGGTAGAAAAAGAGCCTGAGGACGGGAACAAAGACAAACCAGCCGGTGACTGATCCCTCCGAGCTCCCTGAAGGACTGAAGGAAAAGCTGGATCGCTTCAGGTCGGACGCCGAGCGTTTTTCTTCCTACAACGCCATGGTGACCGTTCACGGGAAAAGTCTTTACCGCAAGGAAAAACTCTACACAGGAGAACTCCAGGGTCGGACGGTGGCGGTCAAGGACAACATAGCCGTGAAAGGGCGTCCCCTGAGCTGTGCCTCCCGTATTCTGAAGGACTACGTTTCCCCGTACAGCGCCACGGTGGTGGACCGAATCCTGGACCAGGGGGGCGTCATCGTGGGAAAAACCAACCACGATGAATTCGCCATGGGGTCCTCCAGTGAGCACTCGGCTTTCGGCCCGGTTAAGAATCCGGTGGATAGGACCCGGGTACCCGGGGGGTCCAGCGGAGGTTCGGCTGTGGCGGTGGCCGTTGGCCTGACAGACCTGGCCCTGGGATCGGATACCGGGGGATCCGTCCGGCAGCCGGCGGCGTTTTGCGGAGTATTCGGTCTCAAGCCCACCTACGGACGGGTTTCCCGGTATGGCCTGGTGGCCTTCGCTTCGTCCTTCGACCAGATTGGCCCCATGGCGGGGAACGCTCGGGATCTCGCCCTCGTGCTCGGGACCATTGCCGGTCACGATCCCAGGGATTCCACGTCGGCCGAGATTCCGGTACCCGACTACGTAAAGGGTCTGGAAGGACATGGGCCGTTGAAGGTGGGTATTCCCTGGGAGATTATCGCCGAAGAGGTGGACGGGGAAATCAGGGCCGCCCTGGAGCGGTGCCAGTCCGTCCTGAAAAAAGGCGGTTGCAGTCTCTCTTCTGTCAAACTTCCTCACCTGAAATACGCCATCAGTACCTACTATGTCCTGACCACGGCTGAAGCGTCGTCCAATCTGGCCAGGTTCGACGGGAGCCGGTACGGCTTGAGCAAGCGGGGAGGGTCGGTGACCGACCTCTACCGCGAGACCCGGTCGGAGGGCTTCGGTGATGAGGTAAAACGACGTATCATGCTGGGAACCTACGTACTATCAGCAGGCTATTATGTGGCCTATTACCGGAAGGCTCAGAAGGTGAGACGACTCATCAGGGACGATTTTGTCTCTGCATTCACGAAAGTGGATGCCATATTGCTTCCTACCTCTCCTACTCCGGCTTTCAAGCTGGGGGAGCGCCTGAAAACCCCCCTGATGATGTACCTTTCGGACATCTATACGGCGCCCATCAGTCTCGCGGGTGTCCCGGCTCTCAGTTTTCCTGCGGGTACCCATTCCTCCGGGTTGCCCATAGGACTTCAGCTTGTGGGAAACCACTTTCAGGAAGAAACAATTCTGGCGTTAAGTCATTATATTGAGGAAAACCTGACGTCTTGATCCGTTCTCCGTAGTTGTACGAAGGATGAATCGGTGTTCGAATTCGCTCATTCCTGGGTTCTCCTTCTCCTGGTTATCGTCCCTTTCAGCCTCTGGTGGTATCTCCGCCAGGGACACCGGGGCGAGGGGACGGTTCAATTCTCCTCCC
>JBHIAI010000053.1:0-11252 GCA_046861655.1 Fidelibacterota bacterium
AGAACTCCTTCCTGGTATACCCATACAGGTGTAAGGCCGACCTGTTCACCTCTACGCATTCCCTGGTAGTGGCATCGAAGACTACTGCCGCAACGTTGATTCCGTCGAAGACCTCCCGGTACCATTCTGAGGATCGCTTCGAATCCTGCAGGGTCTCCTTCAGTTTCTGATTCTCAGTCTCCAATTGAACGGTGCGGTTCTCCAACTTCTGGACCAAGGTTTCGTTGTATTTCTGGTAAAAGATCTCCTCTTCCGAAGCCTGGCTTATGGAAACTGAAGATCTTCTGGAAACAAGACCGTCAATCGTGGCCAGGAGCTTCTCTCTTTCCAGGGGTTTACGCAAATAGGAATCTGCTCCAACATCCTTTCCCAGCTGTTCGTCCTCTTTGTCAACGTAGGACGCCGAATACAGGATAACAGGGGTGAACTGAACCCTTCGGTCCAACCTGATTTCGCGACATAACTGGAATCCGTCCATCACAGGCATCAGAATGTCTGAAAGGACAAGATCAGGTTTTTCTTTGATCGCTGATTCAAGGGCGGCTTTGCCATTGTCGGCCGTCATGACATCATACCCTTCCTTTTCCAGGATCATTGAAACGTATTTCAGCATTTGTGGGTCATCGTCCACGATGAGGATTTCCACCGGTTTTTCATTCATGGCGTTTTTTCTCTAAGAGTCAGGTTGTTGTGGGGCTTTTCCTGGGACAGAGGTGAATTATGTGAGGCAGGAAACAAACAGAGGTTCAGGTTTCCTGGGACCCCCTTCCTCCGGAAGATTCCAGAGGGAGCTGGAGGTTGAAGACGTTTCCCGTTGGCTTGTTGGGATCTGCCCATACCTTTCCCCCATGAGCCGCGGCAATTCTCGCCACGATGGATAGACCCATACCTCGACCACGCTGTGTGGAGGTTCTCAGTTGAATTCGCGGCTGAAATATTCTCTGGCGGTCGTTTTCAGGGATCGTTCTTCCGAAGTCCTTCACGGCGACAATTATTGAGGAATCTTTCTTTGTCGCCTCGACAACTACCCTCTTACCACTGGAGGCATGCTCGATTGCGTTGCTGATGTAGTTTCTGAGGACCTCTTTGATGATTGGATTCGCCCGAACCGTTAAGTCCTCTTCCGGTAGATAATCCAGCGTCATTCCGTAGGCTTCGAGAGTGGGCGAAAACTCACTTATCATGTTCCCTATTATTTCCTTCAGGTCCAAATCCTCCTTTACGATGTCTTCTCCGGTGGCCACTTGAGAGAGCACCGTAGCGTCCTCGAGTACCTTCACCAGATTATCGCAGCACTCCTGCAAAAGTCTTGCCTCTTCGTTCTCTGGTTTCTCCGCGCGAATCATGCTCACTATACCGCTAATAACACCTACCGGATTCTTCAGGTCGTGGGTTATGATGTCCAGGAGCAGTTCCTTCATGCTATTGGATTCAGCCAATTGCCCCGAGAGTATTCGATGTTTCTCTTCACTCCTCCTTAGCCTTTCCTCTCTTCTCTTGCTTTCGGTGATATCGCGAGAAACCCCCATCAGTCCCACCTGATTTCCCTTGAAATCCTGGAGCACGGATGCCGACAAAAGGGTGGGAAACAGTTCTCCGTTCTTTCTCCTGTTCACGATTTCTCTGAGATTTCGTTGATCTTTGAGCGTTTTCCTGTACACAGACTCACCTTCGTCAATATCTGAATACAGAATACTGACATGCTTTCCCAGTACTTCATCCTTGAGATACCCAAACGTCTCTTCGGCTGCCTTGTTGAACTCTATGATTCGTCGGTCACTGTCCACAGCAATGATCATGTCCATTGAACTGTCAATGATGTTTCTTGCGTACTCCTTCGTTCCCTTGAGGTCGTCTATTTGCCGTTCTAACTCAGCTACACGGCTACGAAGCTTGTCCACCTCAGACAGGAGTCGTGTACCGGTTTTGTTCTCAGTTTTCATTGGATCCACCTCGCTACTTTGTAGAACGGTCTTGTCATGGTCCCCGGTCCTTGTTTCCCGTTATGGTGCCGTCCCATTCCCCGAGACTAAGGAATCAGAACTGCGGCGGCTGGGAGAACTTTCTGTCCCCACAGGATTCCTATGCAGCCGCACCAAATTTACTGAGTTGTCGCCAACCAGAATAGGCAAATAGGCAGAATTCAAAGGGCCTTCAACCCTGTTCTATCATGTAAGAATCGAGACTTCATTTCAACTTGTGCATGAACATTTCCATAATTCTAGAGGGACCGTCTTTTTTGCCTGTCTTCTTGCGGGATTGTCGTTGACCCGACCGTTTTTATGGATAGCAGTCCGTGAACAGCGGGGGCAGGGTAATCCCTTCGAATTCAGCCCCTGTGTGGAGCGTTAAGGATACGGAGTCCTGTGATTCGAGTCACAGGGAAACGCCACGAGTGATGGCAATCACTGCAAGAGCTGCCGGACAGGAATAACTTTACCACAGAAGCTCAGGGTATGAAAACCGTAAAGGAGAAAGCTGATCATGTTTGATCTAGTGAGGGAACTTTCGACGTGGATGTCACAAGTTGAGATGTCGGACAATGTCGTTGCCCTTCTTTGGGTTACGTTGTTCTGGCTGCCGGCGACCCGGGTTGTGTTCTTCTGGCTACCCAGGAAATTACGGCAGATCAGGGCTACCGTCTAAGATCACACCGGTGAAATCCCGTTCTGGAATTTCATGCTGTTCAAGACTGCCGGCTGGGGCATGACCTGCCAACCATGTGTCCGGTCAGCGTGGAGCAGTCAGCCCTCATTCTCCCGACCGGGTTCATGACTGAGTTTTGAGTTTGAATCACGCTATTTCCAGCGTTCCTAACCCCGTAACTGAATTCTTCTTCCTCCTCTAAGCACGGACGTATTCCAGGGGAGTTGCGTCGTGCTGTCCTCGTTGATCACATAGATCCTGCGTCCCACGGTTTCCGGTTGCGCAAGATGGTCTCCGGGACTGTCCCCTGCAGGGACTAGAGATGCTGATGGATAGGGGAAACCCTTCGATCAGGATACGAAACAGACGTACTCTCCTGAGCGGAAGGGGTGGAAGGATTTGGTGCACCCCCAGCCATCTCCATCGTATCCACATTGTTCAGGGGTACCAACCCATACAAAGCGTTTTTATCCTACGGTTCCCGACAAGAAATCTCTTTGAAGCGTCGTCAATCCCTTCATAAGTTTCCCCGATTGGGTGGGTGCCTTTCGTGCTTCCTTCGAATCCTTTTTTCAGGAAAGATTCCGCTGTTTTCACCATTCAACAGGCGTAACGGGAAGAAGAACGTCCAGTCAACAAGCGTCCCATCCGTAGCTCCAGACTACGACCACAGACCAAGTCTTACCTTAGGTAGGCATAGAAAGGAGAATGATCCATGCTTTTCCACGCAACAATGATGCATACTGAGGACAACTGTCCTGGGTACGAGCGTGAGAGGATGCCCGAGGTACTCAGTGCCTTCGAGAATCTCGAATCGCTTGCCAAAGATCTGAGCGTAAAGCTCCATTCCTTTGTTTGGTGTCCCCCTGACCATGTAGCCTACGTTCTCATCGAGGCTGACGCCCTCAATGTTGTATCCCGTTTTCTTTTTTCAATTCCCATTCGTCAGGAGATGAGAATAGTTCCTGTGGAGCCAATACAAGACACTATTGCCATGGGAAAGGCGATGATGGCTGAAGCACAAGGGCGCTAAGAGACGGAATCAGAGAAAACAACCATAGGAGAAATCACCATGGCAAATGTCGACGTTGTCAGAGAGATACTTCGTCTGGTAGAATCAGGCAAATACGAGGACGCGGGAAACCTGCTGTCCGACGGTTTTACCTTTAGCGGTGCCGTTCCGGAGCCTGTGAGTGGGAAGGAATGGCTCGGCTTGCACCGGAAACTGAAGGAAGCCTTTCCGGACTTTTCCTTTAATGTGAGTGAAATCGAGGAAACAGAGGGGCGGGTGCGTGCCACCATTCAGATCACAGGGACGCATAAGAACGATCTTGACCTATCCGCTATGGGTATCCCCACGGTGGGGGCCACTGGAAGGTCTGTCAAACTGCCGGTGGAACACCCTGAGTTTGGTGTGGAAGGGGGGAAGGCGACGTCCCTGCACGTCGCGGATGCGGGACCGGAAGGAGGGGTAGCCGGAATCTTGAAGCAGCTTGGTGTCCAGGAGCCACCTCCGGCCCAGGAGTAATCACCCAGAGGCGCATCCGAGACGGGGAGCCTCCCCGGTTTGCGGTTTCTCTGCCTTGCGATCACGGGTCTTCTCCCCACATTGTGTCAGCGCGGGCACGTTCTAACGTGGGTGCCGACAGGCAAGATGCGTAAGGATTGAGGTGGGATCCCACCCTGTGTTCTGCGCACCCGGGCATGGGTTTGGGAAGGGTCCGGGGCTCTGGGGTGGGGGAGGCGGCTAGCGAAGCTTCTGTTTTGTCTTCATCACGACCTGGGCGTAGGACACATCGAGAGCCTTGGCGATCCTGGTCTTGTTGTTCTGGTATTTGGTCACAAGGTACGAAAAAAGGTCCTCCTCAAACTTCTTATTCGCCTCCTTCCACTTGAGCGGAATCAAATACCTCAGGTAGTGCTCAAAATGGGGATTGTCGATCACAACGGGCTTTCTGGCCTCGCCCCTCTTCAATCCCAGTTTCTTCTGGTAAAGAAAATAGGTCCGGGTGTCGATGTCCAGTTGCCTGCACATTTGAGGGGCATTCTTCGTTCTCTCCAGGTGAAGGTTGAGCAGACTGGTATGAAAGATCCTCCGGATTTCCCTCAGGGTCTTATCCATGGCAAAGCCAAACACTTCCTCCTGAACGTCCACCCGGGGGATCTTCTGGTTCCTCCCCAGGAATTCCACGTAAAAGGCCAGCAGTTTTTCCCTGTACCCCACCAACGGCAGCCCAATCTGTACTTCCTTCATCAGTTCGGCGTACCCGGCTGAATAGAAGTGGTCCGCGAGACCCACGTCTCCGAGTTTTTCGTGGCACAGTCCCAGCTTGAAATAATCCTCAAAGGCCATGTCCCGCATTTCATACCGGGTGGTGAGCTGCAGGGACTGGATGTGATAATCGACAGCCTTCCGGTATCTCTTGGACTCAAACTCCAGGTATCCAAGGTTCTGCAGGGCAAGACTCATATTGTACACAGGGAGATCATCCAGGATGAGTTCCTTGAACAGGGATCTCGCTCTGTCAAGCTCGCCTTTCTTAACCCATACCCATCCCAGGTCATTGGTGGCAGAGATCTGATGTTTGGTCAGACCGTACTCACTGGCGATATCCAGTGCCTCATTCAGGTATTCTTCCGCCTTGTCCAGGTCATTCATATGGATTAAGATGGAAGCCCTATGCCTCAATATCATTCCCACACGGAAATACTCCCCTGTGGACCTGTAGTGGTTCTCGCACTCTGTTAATAGCTTCAGGGCGGACTCAGGAGATGTACCTTTCTGGGAAAGTCCGACATAGGTCTGAATGCGCCATCTAAGTTTCTCGTTTTTTGTCAGGTTTGCGGCTGCGTGAAGAAGGGACAGCGACTCTCTCACATATCCCAACTTGCGGAAGAGATCGGAGACTTCGGCATACGCATAGGCCCTGGCATCGGCGGATAGATTCTTTTCAAGAGCCAGGCTGAAGGCCGTGAATGCCTTCTGATAGTTTCCGTTGAAGGTATGGTGGTATCCCAAACAGGCCCAGGCGATGCCTCTCTGGTCGGGCGAATCCAGTTCAAAGATCCCCGACAGGTCATCGATGGCACCCTCCGGCGTCACAAGATTGAGTCGATAGACGTCCTCCGTTTTTTCCAGGTAGTCGTCGATCGAAACCTTGGAGATCAATTCCTTTTGGGATGGACCGTCCCCCAGTACCGGGAATAGACTGAGGACCTCAAGAGGCACCAGGTTGCCAGGTGCTTCGTTATCCTTTGATTTATTCATTGTCTCCTCCTGAAATCAGGCGAAAATATACGAATCGATGGACTTTTCATAGAAAAAAAATGCAGAAGAATCATCTAAATAACAAGAACAAAACGTGAACTCCTTCTGATGTTTGATTGATTGTGAAAGACAAGCAGGTCCTCCCAGGCTGAACCGCTCCCGATTTGCGCACACATTTCCCGTCCCTGCCCCAGCGTTCTCTTAGCTGTGGCAGAGCCTCTCCAGATAGCGGCTGGCCGTGGATTCAGCTAGGCGATTCTGGCCAGAACCCGGGCATGGTCATCACACACGCGGCCAGCGTGGCGATGAAACTACCTTTTTTCGTCAGTACCCGACATCGATGTCTCTTCCAGGCGACGGGATTAACTATTCTGGTCCGTCCCAGACGAATTCTGGTCTGTGCCAGAGGAGTTCTGGTCCGTGCCAGACGAATTCTGGTCTGTGCCCGAGGAATTCTGGTCCGTGCCAGAGCCAATTTCTTCCATTGGATCGCTCGAGAGCGGGTTAACGAAATCGCTGCATCCGACTATTCCGATGAAGAATAGTCCCAGTGCAAGGATGAGTCTAGCTTTCATGATGCCCTCCTTTTCGTTTTCTGTTGGACACCGAATTATACCAAAAGAGGCGAACAAGGACAAGAATATCCTACAAGAGTTACTGCTTTTGGCTGCCGATCGTTGAAAAATATGCTTGATTTCGAATGGCGGCTTCGGTAAAATGTGGTGGCGTCCTCGGGTAAGGGGTCCATCTCGCGGCAGGTATAGGATGTACTCGTCCTTGTCGTTTGGGACGTTCTAAGCATACTGGGTTAGTGAGGGGTGTGAGACGTGAGTCAGACAGAATCAAAGAGGGACAACCTGAGGAAATCCCTGTGGGAGTTCATCCTCGACCGATCCCCGGAAGCGATATACGTTCTCGCTCCCGATGGAGGGATCGTGGATGCTAATCAGGGTTGTTCGGACATGCTCGGATATTCCCGGAAGGAGCTCTTGGCCATGACGGTGTTTGACATCCACGCTGGTTTTTCCTGGAAAGACTGGACGAGGCGGTGGAAAACGCTGAAGGAGCGGGGGACGGGTGTGGTGGAAACGGAGCACAGGACGAAGGAGGGTGATTTGGTTTCCGTTGAGGTCATGGGCAATTATTTCACCTCCAACGGGAAGGAGTTCAACTGCGCGTTCGCCCGGGAGATCACGGGACGGAAAAAGGCGGAGACAAAGATCCGGTCGCATGCGGAGAGATTGGCGGCTCTCCACGAGGCGAGCGAAGCCCTGGTGACGTCCCTGGAGTTTTCTCCCGTTGCGGACAAGTGCGCGAGAATCGCCAAGGATCTCCTGAAAGCGGATGGAGCGGTGATTTTCCTGAAAAAACCCCGGGGAAAGTATCTCGAACCCATCGTTTCCAGGGGGTCCTATGGGAGTGAAGTCCTCTCCATGAGGCTGAGACTGGGGGAAGGTGTGTCGGGGAGGGTGGCCGTCTCCGGAAAAAGTGAGATCATCAATAGAGTAGACCTTACGGATAACGGTAAGCAGGTTCCCGGCACTCCGGTTGAACCTGAATCGCTGCTTTCGGCGCCTCTCAAGGTCAAGACAAAGGTCACAGGCGTGATCACTCTGGACCGCCTGGGCGAACGGAAATTCTCTGAAGACGACCTGTCGTTCCTGGAAGACCTTGCCAACATCTGTGCGGCGGCCATCGAGAACGCCAGGGCTTATGACCAGGCCCGGAAAGAGATCGAGGACCGCAAACAGGCCCAGGAGAACCTGAAACGATCGGAAGAGGAGCTTCACAGGCTGACTGCTCACCTCCAGAAAGCCAGGGAACAGGAGCGGATCGAAATCGCACGAAAGCTTCAGGATAACCTGGGCCAAGCCATAGCCGATGTGAAAAGGCATCTGGAGTCGTTGAAAAAGGAATTTCCCCGGCGGGGGAAACTGGTTCAGAAGATAAACGCCTCGTTGAAAACGATGGATGACTCCAGCCAGACATTGCTCGGGATTTCAAGGGAATTGAGACCTGTGGAGCTGGAGGAGGTGGGCCTTACGGAAGCCATCAAATCGCAGACGGAACAGTTTCAGGATCGATCGGGCGTTCTCTGCAAACTTACCACAGATTCCCGGCTGGATTCCCTGGATGCGGACCGGTGCAGCGACATTTTCTGGGTGGTGCAGGAAGCCCTGTCAAATGTGGCCCGCCACGCGAATGCCACCAGCGTTGAGGTAGACCTGAAGAGGGAGAAAGGTGACTTGCGGCTCTCGGTGAAGGACGACGGCAAAGGGATCAGTGAGGAGGAATTGTGGGACCCAACGGCATCGGGAATCCTGGCCATGAGGCAGAGGATGTATCCGTGGGGAGGGAGATTCAGGATTCATGGCCGGAAAGGGAAGGGGACCAGGGTAGAGGTCATTCTGCCGCTTGAGTAACCGGCCCGGAAGTTCCCTGATTCTGCCGTCAGGACCGGTTTGAGACCCCCTTCCAAGGGGGTTTTTCATAACGGGAAATACTGAATCGTCCATCGCAAGGACGGAGAGGTAATGTAGGACAAATACCTACGGTATTTTGGGGTTTTGTCCTACATGATCTCCGATCCAGGTTTCCTATTCTTTGCGTAGGGGAATTGTCAAGATTGGGCAAGAAATTCTTGAAAGATAAACAGAAATCCAGGGATCAGCTTGCCCGGGAATTGGAGGAATCACGCCGGCGGGTTGCTGAGCTGGAAACCCGTGCGTCCGGGCAGGAAAAAGCGGAGCAGAGCCTGCTCAAGAGCGAGGAAAGATTCCGGGCCACCCTGGACAGTATGATGGAAGGGTGCCAGATCATCGGACGTGACTGGCGTTACCTGTATGTCAACGACGCTGTGGCGACCCACGGCCGTAAGAAGAAGGAAGAACTCCTGGGCCGTACCATGATGGAAGCGTATCCGGGTATCGAAGAGACGGAGATGTTCGGCTATCTCCGGCGGTGTATGGAGAAGCGGATTCCCTACAGGATGGAAAACGAATTTGTCTTTGCCGACGGAAGCAAGGGGTGGTTCGATCTAAGCGTTCAGCCTGTGCCCGAGGGCATATTGGTGCTTTCTTTGGACATCACCGAACACAAAAAGTTGGAGGAGGCCATCCGTAAAAGAAGCGAGGATCTCGCCCTGGTCAATACCGTGAACGAGGCGATCAATCAGGGCCGGACTTTCCCGGAGGTGCTTACGCTGTTAGCGAAGGGAGTACGGAAGATCTTCTCCGGTTTGGGAGCGAGCGTGTACCTGTTCGATCCCGGTGGGCAACACCTTGAGTTGAAACAACTGTCAATGCCGCAGAAGGAACTCAGGAAGATCGAAACCTTGATCGGGCGGAAAACCCAGGGGTTGAAGATTCCTGTTGTCAAGGGAAGCCCCTTCAAGAAGGTGCTCGACTCCGGAGAACCCCAGGTTGTCAACGATCCGGAAACCGTTCGAAAACGGATGGAGGAATTCGTGATCGATGTGGCGGAGCCGGGGGCCAAGACTCGCAAGGCAATCCAGGAAGTAATCCCACAGATTTGCAGAAACCTGAATATCCACTCAGCGGTTCGTCTGCCTCTTATTTCAGGGGCAGAGGCCATGGGCATCATGGACATATCGCGATCCGAGCCTTTTGGCGAATCAGACCTGCGCAGACTCAAGTTCATTTCAGAAGGATTGACATTGGCCATCAGGCGGAAACAGCTGACTGATGAACTGGCGGAATCGCAGAAACAGTACCGGGACCTTGTGGAGAACGCCCTCATCGGCATCTATAAGACCAGCCTGGCGGGCGACATCCTGTACGTGAACGACGCCGTCGTCGAGATGCTGGAGTTCGAGTCTGCCGAGCAACTGATGTCACAGGGGGCCGTCGTCCGGTATAAGAATCCTGAGGACAGGGAAGTCTTGATCCAGAATCTCAAACAGCACGGCTCCGTGGTCGGTCATGAAGTGGAGTTGCTTACCCGGACGGGCAAAACAAAACATGTCCTGCTCAGCGGGACTCTGGTCGGGGAATTCCTGTCGGGAATGATCATGGACATTACGGAACGAAAAAAGGCGGAAAAGGAACTGGCTTCCCGCATCTCACGGATGGAGGCCCTGCATGAAGCCACGCGGAGTCTGGCCGCTTCCCAGGATTTGCAGGAGGTACTGGACCTGTGCGCCTCGCTGGCTGTCGATTTGATCGGAGCTACCGGGGCCGTGATCTTCCTGAAGGAAAAGAGAGGGAGGAAAAAAATTCTGACGCCCGTGACCGCCCGGGGTCCTTACGGACAGGATATCATGTCTATGACCCTGGAGCTTGGCGAAGGCATTTCTGGACGAGTGGCCGCCGCGGGGAAGAGCCAGTTGGTCAACAGGGTGGACCTGACGGACCGGGGAAGGCTTGTCCCGGGTACCCCCCTGGAACCCGAGTCCCTGATGTCGGCTCCCCTGAAATTCGAGAAGAAGGTCACGGGGGTTATTACCGTGAGCCGGCTGGGAGATCGCACATTTTCAGAGAACGACCTTTCGTTTCTGGAGACTCTCGCCTACATTTCGGCTGCCGCCATCGAGAACAGCCGGCTTTTCGCTCTGACTCAGAAGGAAATCGACGAAAGGAAGAACACGGAAGCGGAACTCCGGAGGCTTTCCCGGCATATTTTTCAGGCCAGGGAACAGGAAAGGGTTGAAGTGGCCCGGGAACTGCACGACGATCTGGGACAAGTCCTGACGGCCATCAAGATGGACCTGGTTTCCACCGCGAAAAACCTCCCTGAACAGAAAAGTGCTCTAACCCAGCGGATCGAAAGGTCGCTGAAGACCATCGAAGCCGGCCTCTCCAGCGTTCGAAGGATATCGAAAGAGTTGAGACCGCCGCTGCTCGACGAGGCCGGACTCGCCGCGGCCATTGAGTGGCAGGTTGAAGACTTTCAGAATCGGTTTGGGGTTGAGAGTGAACTTCTCATACACACGGATATTGATCATCTTGACCGCGATCGATCCATCACTGTTTTTCGCATCGTTCAGGAGGCCCTGAATAACGTAGGTCGACACGCGAATGCATCAAGAATAGAAATTGTCGTCTGGAAGGAAAACAGTCACCTGCGACTTGAGATCAAGGATAACGGCAAGGGGATCGCCCAGGAGGAAATCGGCAAGATCGATTCCTTCGGCATCGTTGGCATGAAGGAAAGGGTTCATCCCTTCGGAGGCGACCTGGAGGTTACGGGACAGGAGGGGATTGGGACGGTGGTCGCCGCCCGTATTCCCCTTGCGAGAAAGAGAAGAAAATGATCAACGTTCTTGTGGCGGACGATCACAGGCTTGTGCGTCAGGGACTGATGGAGATTCTTTCTGAGT
>JBHIAI010000054.1:0-11222 GCA_046861655.1 Fidelibacterota bacterium
CCGCGTATGCGTTGGCCCAGGTGTAGGCCCGGAGGGCTTCCTCCACAGTGATCTTCTGATCCGGATACCACCCTTCGGGGTGCTTCCCATCGAGAGTGCGACGGGTGACGGCTGCATAGACTCCCTTCAGAGGATCCAGGGGTGCCACATTCCAATCAGACCCGAAGGAAACGATGGCCTTCGCGTCCAGAAGGGACCGGAACGCGTAACTGGTTTTCAGGACAACGCCCCGTATTCGCTTTTCTGCCCACCTACCGTCGTCAATGGCATGGTAGGGCTGCATGGAAGCGATGACCCCGAGGGAATGAAATCTCTCCAGGGCGTCGGTGGTGAGGTGCTGGGCATGTTCAATGCGGAACCGCCTGTCCCGCCCCCCGTCTCCCTGGGTAATCTGTGCTTCATAGGTGTCTAAGAGCCAATCGTTGGCTCTGTCGCCGATGGCATGAATGGCAAGTTGTAATCCAGCCTTATCCGCACCGGCAATGATCTCTCGCAGACGGACCGTATCCTCCGACACCACCATTCCACTCGTAGTGGTGTCGTCTTCGTAGGGACGGTACATCCAGGCCGTCTGGGATCCCAGAGAACCATCCAGAATGGCCTTCACCCCTCCCCACCGCAACCAGCTATCACCCCGTCCATTCTTTTCAACAAAACTGATCAGTCGTTCCCAGTCGGTGTACCAGACGAAGGCGTAGACTCTCAAGGTCAGGTCGTTCCGGTCGTGGGCCCTCCGGTAGGTTTCCAGGTCCCTCCAAACGCACATGTCGTGAATCTGGGTGATTCCCTGAGAGGCCGCGAACTCCATGGCCCGTGCGAGGGCATCGTCCAGTTCCTCCTGACTGGGCTCGGGCACCACAGATTCAATCAGGGACATGGCCATTTCCTTGAGGATTCCCGTCGGCTTTCCCGTCAGGGGATCCCTGACAATGACTCCTCCAGGGGGTGCAGGAGTTTGACTGTCTATGCCCGCCAGTTCCAGGGCCCTGGAGTTTGCCAGACCCATATGCCCGTCCACCCGTGTTACGAACAAAGGGATATCCCCCGCAACCGAATCTATCCAGGAACGCTGGGGCAGTTCCCCTCCCCATCTTTCATGATCCCAATCTCCCCCCGTTATCCACCGGTCCTGGGGGAGACCCCGGGCATATTCCTTGACACGCGCTATGAATTCATCGGAACTGGAGACGTCCCCAAGATCTATCTTGCCCATTTCCAGACCGCCCCTGATGAAATGGGTGTGGCTGTCCATGAATCCGGGTACGACGAATCGGCCTTCAAGATCCACTATCCGGGTATCCGGGCCTCGGAGACTTTCGACCTCGTCCCGGGAACCGAGGGCAAGAATCCTTCTCCCCCCGACAGCCATGGCCTCCGCCAACGGTTGGCCGGAAACTCCCGTCCAAATCTGCCCGCCGGTGTAAATGACGTCCGGGCGAGTTAGACCAGATGATGCGATCATGAGCAGGACAAGGATCAATACGGTATTGCCCCCAAGAACCGGATTAACCCCGGAAGGAGCAGGATCAGAGACCGGGGGGAGTGCACCTGGGGTCAGTCGCCTTGAGGAACAATACGGCTCAGAACCCCGTAATCCCTGAGCTTGGCAAAAACCTTGCGATAGGTGGTATCTTTTCGGCCGTATTTCCTGGAAAGCCTCCGGCACGTTTCCTGTAGACCGATCTTCCGGAAATCTCCCCTCAGAAAGGCTTCGATCACCCGTTGCTCAGTTTCACCCAGATGGGAATAATCCCATCCCCGTTCCGCCTGCACGGGGCCGGGTCCAGGTTTCTTCAGCCGATTCTTGAGCTTCTCATTCTCCCTCTCAAGCCGGCTTATCTCATCTGTAGCTTTCTGGAGCGCCTCTCTGATACCTGCCAGCTCCACATACCCCAGCGGAGCAAATCCGTAGGTTCCGGGCCGGTCCTTTGACCGGGAATTCTTCTCTTTCACCGCGACTTGGTTTTTTGAAGTCGTTTCAGGTTCTTAACCAGGATTACGATTCCCGCCCCGATCATCACAGCAGCGATGAGAACAAGAACGGGGGACAGGATAAGTCTTACAAGATCCATGATCGAAATGACACGGGATCACCGCATTCCAGCCCGGGCGCGACCGGCCGTCTCATCACGTAGTTTTCTCCTCACATGCCAATTTACGAACCAGGTCCCTAATCCTCCCGGTAAATCTTCACCACCGGTGTGCCATCCGAGTCGATGTAACCCCTGAACATTCCCGATGTATTGAAGGGCGTGGCCACATTTCCGTACCGGTCGATGGCAATGACCCCTCCGGTTCCCCCGAGGTCCGACAGTTTTTCCATCACCACGGTGTGGGCCGCCTCTCGAATAGACAAACCACGATATTCCATGAGGGCTGAGATATCGTACGCCACCAGACCCCTCATGAAGTATTCTCCCTGGCCCGTCCCTGACACGGCGCAGGTCCGGTTGTTCGCGTAGGTTCCGGCCCCCACGATGGGAGAATCCCCAACCCGGCCAAACCTCTTATTCGTCAAACCTCCGGTTGAGGTGGCTGCGGCCAGATTGCCCATCCTGTCCAGTGCAACGGCCCCCACAGTACCTGTCTCCTTACCCCGGGTCTTCTGCCACTGCTCCCACCGTCGTTGGGTCCGGAAATAGTCCGGGGACACCAGCTCAATCCCCATCTCCCGGGCGAACTCCTCCGCCCCCTCTCCCGACAGGAGAACATGCCAGGTCTTTTCCATGACCAGCCGGGCCACGCGGATGGGGTTCTTCAGCCGCCTGACCGCCGCCACGGCTCCCGCCTTTAGAGTACTGCCGTCCATGATGGACGCGTCCAGCTCATTGGTTCCAGCGCTGGTGAACACCGCCCCTTTTCCAGCATTGTAAAGGGGGGAATCCTCCATGATCCTGACCGCCGCCTCTACAGCATCCAAACTGGTTCCCCCCGTATCCAGAATCGAATACCCTGTCTGCAGAGCCTCCGCGAGACTGGTCCGATAGGCGTTCTCGAGATCGGGCGTCATCCTGTCCCGGGTGATGTTTCCCACACCCCCGTGAACGGCAAACCCGATGGTCCCTTCCTCGGGGGGCCGGGATGTACACCCTACGAGGAGTATGACCAGAAGGACTCCGAAGAGCAGAGGCGGTCCCACCCAACCCCGGGGAACAATGGTGCCGGAGGGATGGACGGCTACTGGAACACTACTGGTGTTCATACCCCAGCTCCCTCGTCATCAATTCCCTCACTGCTTTCATGGGGTCCTCGTTCTCGAAGAGCACCCGGTGGACGGCACTGCAGATGGGCATTTCCACGCCGTGTCTTTCGGCCAGGGCGGGAACCGCCCGGGTGGTTTGAATTCCTTCTGCCACCATGTGCATATCCTTCAGAATCTCCTGCAGTCCGCGGCCTTTTCCAATCTCCTCCCCCACATACCGGTTCCGGCTGTGCCTCGAAAAGCAGGTGACGATAAGATCACCAATCCCACTCAGGCCTGCGAGGGTTTCGGGCCTGGCACCCATGGCCACCCCCAGGCGGGAAATCTCAACGGCGCCCCGGATGATGAGGGCAGCTTTCGTATTGTCACCGAAGCCAATTCCGTCGCAAACCCCCGCCGCTATGGCGATGACGTTTTTTACCGACCCCGCCAGCTCAACTCCCACGATGTCGGTGTTGGCATAGACCCGGAGGGCCTCGGAGGAAATGGCGTCCTGGATCGTCTCAATCGTATGGCTGTCTTTTCCTGCCACCACAACCACTGTGGGGACTCTCCTGGCCACCTCTTCTGCATGACTGGGTCCCGACAGGGTGGCAATCCTCCCTGAATCGATCTGTCCCGCGTCTGAAATCACCTCACTCATCCTCAAAAGCGTCTCGTTCTCTATCCCTTTGGCAAGATTCAGGACAAGGGTACCGGGCGTGATAATCTTCTGCTTTTCAACCACCTCCCTGACGCCGTGAGACGGCACTCCGATGATGACTATATCCCCGGAATCGAGATCCTTGAGTTCGGGGACAAAGGTTACGCTTGGAGGAAATCTAATCTCAGGAATGAACGGGTGAATTCCCTTCTCCGACATGGTGAGAAGTTCATTCCTGTTGCGATGCCAGACAGTGACAGAATGCCCCAGCTCCGACAGGTACTGCGCCAGAGTGCCCCCCCACGATCCAGCCCCCAGAACGACGATGTTTTTTGAGACTGGAGAATCCAACCTCACTAATCCTCCATCATCAAAGCCTTCGGACGCTACCTTCGGCTTGTTTGGTCCCACGCCGCTGCCACACCTGGTTGGGTACTCCTTTCAAGAGGATGCAGGGGACGCGAATACTTTGGGGGGCGGTCGATGGAGACGGATCGGAAGAATCCCGATCAGGACTTCGCCTCATAAATTCCTTCAATGACTTGCCTGTATTTTTCCTCAACGACCTTTCGCTTCACCTTTAGGGTAGGTGTCAGCTCGTTTCCTGCGATGGTCCATTTGCGGGGAAGCAGGGCAAACTTCTTCACCTTTTCAAACTGGGCAAAATCTTCCATGGCCGAGTCCACCACACCCTGAAACAGGGCCACGATGTCCGGATTCTGCACAAGCTCCTCCCGGCTGTCGTAACCGATTCCTTTCTCCTTCGCGTAAGCCTCAACCGACTCAAAAGAAGGAACGATGAGGGCACTGATGAACTTTCGTCTGTCTCCGATCACCATGCACTGTTCCACATACTTTGAGCTTGATAGGGCATTCTCCAAAGGTGAGGGTGCCACGTTCTTCCCTCCACTCGTGACCAGGAGATTCTTCTTTCTGTCGGTGATTCGTAAGAACCCCTCCTCGTCAAAATGACCGATATCGCCCGTGTGGAACCATCCGTCATCATCGATAGCCTCCCGGGTGGCTTCATCGTTCCTGAAATACCCTTTCATGGTATTGGGACCCCGGTTGAGGATTTCGCCGTCTTCGGCAATTTTCACCTCCACCCTGGACACAGGTTTTCCCACGGACCCAAACCGGAAATCGTCCAGACGGTTGACGGTCATGAGTGGGCTGGTTTCAGTCAGTCCGTACCCTTCCAGGATGATGATATCGGAGGAGGCAAAAAACTCCCCGATCTCCCGGGGCAGGGGCGCGGCACCGGAAATGAAAAACCTCAGCCTTCCCCCAAGCCTCTCTTTCAATTTGGAGAACACAAGTTTATTCGCCAGGGAGAATTTTATCTTCAGCCCTGAAGGGAGGGGCTTATTCCTTTGTCTGTATCCAACAGCCCGGCGGCCCACGCCCACCGCCCACCAGAAGATCTTCTGGCGAAGAGGCGGGTCCCCTGCCACCTTGTCCAGGACCCGGGCATGCATCTTCTCGTACAATCGTGGAACACTCGTCATGACCGTGGGTCGTACCTCGGGGATGTTCTCAGCGACCGAATCAATGCTTTCGGCATAGTAAATGGTCCCCCCAACCGAGAAACCGGTGAAGTGACCTGCCATCCGCTCAAATCCATGACTCAGCGGCAAAAAGGAAAGAAAAACATCGTCCTTGTTGATGGGGACGATTTCAACAGCGGCCTGAATGTTGGAGACCAGGTTATCATGAGTCAACATGACGCCTTTGGGATCACCGGTGGTCCCGCTGGTATAGATAAGGGTAAGAAGATCGTCAGGTTTCGCCGATTTTGCCCGTTCCTCGAACTGAAAATCGGCAGAATCTTTGAATGTCTTTCCCTTTTCCACCACGCTGGTGAACGTGTGCGTTCCCTCCCTGTCCAGGTCCTCGTCGTTCATGAGGATGATATCCTTGAGGTATTCGCTGTCTTCGAAAAAAGTGAGTACTTTATCCGCCTGTTCCCTGTCTTCCACCAGGATGGCCTTTGACTCCGAATCATCCAGTATGAATCGAACCTGCCGTTCCGTGAGGGTGGGATAGACGGTCACTGTCACCGCTCCCAGACAGATAATGGCGTAGTCGCTCATGGCCCACCGGGGACTGTTATTGGAAAGAATGGCCACCCGGTCGCCCCTGTCTATCCCGAGGGAAGCCAGTCCGTAGGCGATAAGCTCCGTCGTTTCGCGAACCTGGCGGTAAGAAAGGGTTTTCCACTGACCGTGTTCCTTGTAACCGTACAGGTCCCGGTCCCCGTGTTCCTGACTCACGTTCAGGAACATTTCGGAAATGGTGTTAAACTCGGCCATCATGAACCTCCTGAATTAGGTATGGATGCACTTTACGTAACCCGCCCACGGGCCAATTCGAGCTTTCTTCATGGCCTCCTGGTGCGCCGGACCGGAAAAATCCCCCAAGACCGGAGTCGGTATGAAATCCCGGTTCAACAGATTCTGACCCCGGGGGGTCTTCATCGTACCCTTCGTCGAGTCGATTCAGACATCCCCACTCAGGCGTACCCCCTACAGGGGAAATATATTGACATTCGTCAGACGAAGTCTATACTTTTCGCCGCCCAGACGGAGCGAACGATTCGCCGGGATGGCGGAATTGGTAGACGCGTTGGTCTCAAAAACCAATGGCCTTTGGGCCGTGGGGGTTCGATTCCCCCTCCCGGCACGGATCCGAACGGCGAAACAGTGGCCAGGCCTACTTGATCAGCGCCACCTTTACGGTCTTGTTGAAAACCTGTCCCGAGCCTGTCGAGGGATCCGCGGCCACCATCTTGATCAGGTACACACCCGACGGTAGATTTCCGCCGTCCCACCGGACCGAGTGATGCCCTGCCTGACGTCTGGTGGAGACTACCCTTTCCACTTGTCTGCCGCCCGCATCGTAGACGATTAAGCTGACGAATGCGCTTTCGGGCAGGGAGTACCGAATCACCGTAGACGGGTTGAAAGGATTGGGGTAATTTGGCTTTAGGTCATACTTTTCCGGAAGTAGATTCTCTCCGCCATCCACTCCCACTCCCCCCGATACCTCGAGAGTAAAGCCGTCACTCCAGAAAAGGGTCTCATGGCTGTACACGGACACCGTGACAGGTATTCTCGTCCCCGAAGGACAGTCTTCACCGATCCCCGTTCTGTAAGGGTAGGCTCCCCGGGCGGTCGATCCGACGCCTATGTCGCCGAAGGAATAAGCCACCGGTGTCATGTAGGACGGACAGGGACTTTCTGTCCAGATCTGTGCGGTTACCTCTTCTGCGGTTGCGGTTCGCCCCTTGTTCGTAAGATCGACCCAGAAAAGAACGTCGTCGCCCGGGTCGGGAAGGGAGTCCCCGAGGAAAGTTATCCCGTCAAGCACCACAGGACCCACTGTGGTAAACACCCCTACCTGGCGGAGATAGGACCTGATGAGAGAGTCCCCTGAGGTCACGGTGATGCGGAGATTGACGAAGTAGTTTCTCTCCTCGTCAGATGGAACCGGCCACACGTTGGCGAAGAGACTGTCTCCTGCATGGCCATCTCCGTGCTCTCCGTCATCAAGAAGCAAGAGGGTGTCCAGAAGCGTTCCATCAAGAAGTTCTATCTCCGAAAGGAGGCTTACGCCGTGGGTGTCACTCACCACGCGAGCCGACACCACCACCGAATCGATCCCTGGAGCGGCGTAGGTGGGTGTGACCGAGATCCCTTCCACCACCGTGGGGGTAACCAGGACTTCGTCAGAAAAAATGCTCTCATTGCCTGAGGTGTCATAGGCCGAAATACTCACGTACAGGGGAACATTAGGTCTCAGTCCTGTCAGCACGTACTCGTTCACGTTTCCCACGTCAAGAATGTTGTCATAGAATAGGGACTCTTCTGGGTAGGTCACCCGGTAGGCCACCCGGTACCCGGCGAAGTCCGACTCTGAATTGGTGCGGGGCCAGTTGAGCTGAATCTCCGACCCTGTTCTCGAGTCCTCGGCCTGAAGTCCTGTGGGGCGATCGGGCGCCATAGCCAGGATGGCCAATCCCGCGATGTTGGTCTTCACGATACGGGCCAGATAGGGCACGTTCACGAATTCCACCAGATCCATCTCGTTGTGTTGTCGACCATTCTGACCTGAACCATCACCGTACTCGTGAGGTTCGGTGAACCGTACTGCAGGGTAGCCATTGTCATAGAAGGGCATATGGTCCCCGCCCCGGCCCGGCCGGTCAATACTGGGGATTAAGTTTATGGTCCAGCCCACGTCGGTGACGTACCGTTCCCCCTTCAGCTTCATGTATCGTGACAGCTGCCGCGATGTGGACGTTGAGGGGTTTCCAGAAAAGTGCCTTACGCTGGTACTATCTATGATGACTTCCTCACCGGGTGGACAGGCGGGGTCCACACATCCTTCAATGTTTCCTACCACATCGTTAGTGATCATTCCATCGATGTCCAGGTCATTCTCCAGGGCCCAATCCGCATACGCCCTGCTCCCATAAAGTCCTTCGTCTTCCCCGGTCACCGTCATCAAAATCACCGTACTTTCGAAATTCTCCGTATACTGACCAAGAACTCTGGCCAGCTCCATGGACACGACCGTGCCGCTTCCGTCATCGTTGGCTCCGGGGGCGAAGGAAGTATAGTCACATCGATCCACGGTTCTGTCATCCATGTGTCCGCTGGCGATGAAGATTCGTTCTGGCCAGGTTGTCCCCGGAATGGTGGCCAATACATTCTTGTGGGCAGCGTTGAAAACATCACAGACCGTCGCCGGAAAGACGAAGAAGCTCGCTTCCATTGTTCCCCCTCCAGCGTGTCCGTACTCTTCAAACTTGGCGAAAATGAAATCCCGCGCGGCACCGATGCCTGTATCGGGAGAGGTGGTGTCCGACGACGTGTGGCGAGTATGGAATCCGACGAGAGCGGTCAGGTTGCTCAACAGTTCCTCTTCCGAGACCTTGTTAACCATTTCCTCCACCAGGGGATTGATGGGCAGCTGACTCCGAAAACCACTCGTTCTCTTCCCGGAGCTGTGAGAAGATTCCGCCCACACGAAAGATACAAGGAACTGACACACTGTGAGATAAGCGTACAATGCCGGTATCCTTTTCATAGTTTACCCCCCGAAAGTATTCCCCATGAACTTGCCTCAACACAATTTACACTTGAAAAGGATAGCGTTCTGCCGAAAAGAGCCTCCAACCCGGGTTCCCTCACCCTGGGATAAGGTCATGGCAGGGGCTGAAAACTCGGCTGGTAATCCCGTTCTTCAGATTCCGTTAGATTGGTTCGGTTTGTTCCATCCAGGCCCATAACGAAGATATCCCGGTGGGCATCTCCCGAGGAGAACACGATCCTGGAATCATCAGACGAGATATCCCCCAGGTAATCATCGTAAGGGTGATGGGTCAGGTTCGTCGGATACGTGCCGTCTATACCCATCATGAAGATTTCCCAGTTGTTATCCCGGAACGTGGTGTAGATGAGGCTGGACCCCGTATGAAGGAAGTGAGGGGTGTAGGCATTCACATCCTCCTCGGTAAGCTGGGTCTGATTACCTCCATTCGTGTCCATAACGAACACGCCCATCTTCCCGTCCATCGTCGCAGCATAGGCAACCCTGGATCCGTCGGGAGAAAACCTGGGATTTCGTTCGAGAATCCCCGGAGAATTGGACAGGTTGACCAGATTCTCTCCCTCAACCTCCAGGACGTAGATGTCCCAATTCCCGTCCCGGTTTGATGTGAATACCACGCGGGATCCGTCCGGGGAGAACCTGGGTGATACGTCGGTGGCAGGGTTGTTTGTCAGGTTGGTTGGATGGTCTCCGTCGGAATTCATCATCCAGATGTCTGGGTTCCCAGTTCTATCCGATACAAAAACAATCCTGGCGCCATCAGGCGAAAAGGAGGGGGAGAAATCATGTTCCCCATGATTCGTGAGATTGACAGGTTGGGATCCATCCAGGGCCATGGTGAATATTTCCCCTTTCGGGTCCAGGCGGTACAGATTGGTGGACACGAACACAATGGTTTGACCATCGGGAGAAAAACTCGGCTCCGAATCTAAGGCATCGCTGGTGGTCAGCCGGGCCCGGTTGCCCCCGTCAGAATCCATCACACAGATTTCGGGGTTCCCGTCAAATTCTGAAACAAACACAATCTTGGGTCCGGGCGGGGCCTCTTCCGGTAGGGTAGTAACGTCGCAGTGTGAAAGCAGAATAGGCCCAGCCAGCGCTACCCCAAGGGTCGCTATTCTTCTCACAACAACAAAGAAACCTTTCCCATCCTATGAGAGTCTCCACACGGGCCTATCGAGTCATCTGCGACCGTCACACGGAGAAAAAACATGTGCACAGGGTATGGCAGTTCTTCCCCTTCAACATAAGTTTACCGCCCGGGGCACGCGACGCAAGTGAAAACTGGGCCGTGGCAAAGGAAAATTGACGTTGACAGAGATCCTGCGGCAGCGTAATATTAGGGACACCTAACAAAAAATAAAGGTCTCCAGGATAATTGTTATAGGAGGACCGAATATTATGAGGGAGCCGAGATGATCAGTCAGTCCATCGAAGATTACGTAAAAACCATCTACCACCTTCAGCTGGAAAAGGAAAAGGTGACGACCAAGGCCATATCCGAAGAAATGGGGATTTCATCCGCATCGGTGACAGGCATGGTGAAAAAGCTCGCCAGCATGGACATCCTCACCCATACTCCCTACAGGGAAACGGCGTTGACCTCCAGGGGAGAAAAGATTGCCCTCCAGATGATTCGACGGCACCGCCTGCTGGAATCCTTCCTGAAGGAGGTCCTGGGCTACCCCTTGGATCGAGTCCACGATGAGGCGGAAAGACTGGAACACGTGATTTCCGAGGAATTCGTTGAGCGGATGGACGATGTCCTTGGCAATCCATCGACCGATCCCCATGGATCCCCTATTCCGAACCCTCAGGGGGAAATGCTGGAGCAGGACCTTTTTCCTCTACTGGACCTGGAATCCGGACAGTCTGCTGTGGTTCTTCGCGTCAGTCACCGTGACCCTGACAAACTCCGGTACATGGAAAAGACGGGGATACTTCCCGGTACAAACCTGACCGTCCTCGACAGAAGGCCCTTCAAGGGACCCATGATGATTCAGATCGGTGATGAAAAAAAAGAAATGATCGGACACGAAATCGCCCGGCAGATCTGGGTGGGGTATGGAAAACCTGACAGGAAATGATGAGTAGACGAGTACCTACTGCCCTGGGAATGGCCTTTTTTCTGGTGTCCTGGACGGCGGCAGTGTCGGGCCCTGAATCCGGAAAAACCCGTGGCTCCCAGGAGTCGCAGAACGACACCCAGGAATCGGCTACGTCCTATGAACTTGGCGTGGGGACTGTCCGGGAGGTCTCCCC
>JBHIAI010000055.1:0-11088 GCA_046861655.1 Fidelibacterota bacterium
GCTTGCAGGTTCTTCCTCTCTTCGCCCTGTGTAACTCCACGGACTTTCAGTCGCCAGCTTCGGCGCCGTTTGTCCCTTTTGGGCCTGCACTCGATAACGAGGTCGGACAAGAGGCTCTGCTTCCCACGTTTGCTGTGGTCAACGGCGTTCTCTGCTGCTACCGCAGCAAGGGCAACAACGTCAAATCTTGCTCGCAGGAGTGCGTGAGCAAGAGCTTTCCAGGCAGTAATATCCCGGTTGAAAGCGGAGAGGGTACCTGTCATCGTGGAGCCAGAAGAACTTTTCCGATATTCTTCCTATCCTGGAGGTACCGGTGGGCGGAATGAGCCTCCTCAAACGGAAAGACCCGGTCCACGACCGGATCGATTCTCTTTTCTGCAGCCCACGCCAGGAGTTCGGACATGGCTTCCCTGAGTTTGTCTCTCTCCTGCCAGAGATGACCCAGGTGACAGCCCAACACTCCTCTGTTCTGATTCATGAGCTTGAGAGGATGGAATCGTCTTGTTCTGAGCACGGCCAGAGCGGCGGCCGGTAGATTCCTGGTCTTGCCAGGGTACGCCGAAAACAGGCCGTAGAAAACGACCTTCCCCAAGGGAGCGAGGCACGAATAGCTTTTCTTTGCCCAAGGGCCTCCGAAGGGGTCCAGGACCACATCCACCCCTCTGCCATCGGTGATTTCCAGGGTCTGGCGAACGAAATCTTCCCGTGAATAATCAATCAAGTCTTCCAGCCCCATTCTTCTGAGGGACGGGTGCTTCCATCCAGAAGCGGTGCCAATGCACCGGGCACCCCGAACTCTGGCGATCTGAAACGCAGAGAGTCCCACGCCACCCCCTGCACCATGAATGAGAACAGTCTGATCTTTTTCCAGGCAGGCGAGCCGGGACAGCATTAAGTGGGCGGTGAGGTAGGTTACGGGCATGGCCGCCGCTTTGCGGAAAGAAACGGTCCCGGGAACCTCGAACAGCCGGTCCGTGGAAACACAAACATGACTGGAATAGCCCCCAAAACGAGTGAGGGCCACAACCCGTTTGCCCGTCCAGGAACCCGATCCCCCGGGCCCCTCCCCATCCACCTCTCCGCTCACCTCATACCCCACCACGCCCGGTGGTTTCGGGGAGCCGGGATACAATCCCATTCGGGCCAGAATGTCCGCGAAGTTAACTCCTGAATACCGCACCCGGATTCGTACTTGACCTTCCGATGGGATCGGGTCGGGTTTCTCCCTGACTTCAAGAACTTCCGGCGAACCGTGGCGGGTTATCCAGACTTGCTTCATAGTTCCTCCCGGGATGATCGTTCGCTACCGTGCCTTCCGGAAATGCCCCTCGAAAAAGGGGACCCTTCATCCCTTCGGTTTTCAGGACCCCGCATCCTGCGGGGGATCCCCACACTTCCCCCGTTAACCCGGGGGAGCTTCTCCATGGCAATTCCGATGTAAGGGAACTTGAGGAGCTGTACCGTCGATTGCAAAAGGTATGGATTCTCGCTATATTTCGCCGCACTTTTCTCAAGGAAAACCTGGATGGCACAGGAAAAACGGTAAGGGAAGTCGGACAAATGGGCTTGATGCACGTTATGAGAAACAGGATGCACCTGGTGCTGTGGATCCTGCTGGTTCTCTTTCTGGGAAGTATGACCGTGGGAGGTCTTGTTGGCGGTGCTGACATCATCAATCAGCTCCTGGGCAAAACAGACGTTTCTCAAGCCATCGCCGTCGTCAACGGACAGATAATCTCTCCGGATCAGTATTTCCGTCAGGTGAGCTACCGCCTGGACGAACTCCGGGCCCAGGGGCAGGAGGTGGATGACCAGATCCTAAGCCAGGTCCGCTCCGCCGTCTGGCAGGAGCTGGTAGAAATGACACTGGTGGATCAGCAGGTGGAGAAGTACGGCATCGATGTCACAGAGAATGATGTCTACTATCATCTTCTCAACAACCCCCCCCAGCTTGTTACCTCTATAGAAGCGTTTCAGACCAACGGTCAATTTGACCGGGAGAAATACCTTCAAGCCCTGAGGAATCCCCAGGGCGACGAATGGCGGCCCATAGAAATTCTCGTTAGAAGCTATCTGCCCCGTCAGAAGCTCTACGACGAGATCACCACCACTGTGCAGATCCCCCCGGAGGACGTGAAGAGGGAATACCTCAGGCGCCACGTAGATTTCACCGTTTCGGCCCTGTTGATTCGAGCGTCGGACTTCAACGACCCGGACGTCAATCCCAATGAAGAGGAGATGGAGGACTACTACCTCCAGCATAGCGAAGAATTCCACCAGGAGGAATCGCGAACCCTAAGTGTTGTCCGGTGGGACAAGAAACCTTCCCGGGAGGACAGTACCCTGGCCCTCCAGGAGGTTGAGGACCTTCTTAAACGGGTCAGGGCCGGGGAGGACTTCTCCAAGCTTGCCAACGAGTATTCTCAGGATCCGGGCAACCGGACGGCAGACGGTCAAGAAAGAGGCGGAGACCTGGGATGGTTCGGGCGGGGTCAGATGGTCAAACCCTTTGAAGAAGCGGCATTCCGGACCCCGGTGGGAAACGTCGCCGGACCGGTGGAAACTGACTTCGGGTACCACATTATCCAGGTACGGGACAGCCGGACCTCAGAAGGGGAAGAGGAAGTTCTGGCTAGCCACATCCTCCTGAAGATTGAGACCGGACCTACCACCCTGGAAAGATTGAGGCAGCAGGCCCACCAGTTTACCTTCGACGTGGAAGACTTCGGAATTCAAGAAGCTCTTCAGAGAAACGAACTTTCTTTGACCACCCTGAGTCCCATCAGCGAGAATACACAGGTCATCCCGGGCTTCGGATTCTTCCCTTCCGCCTCCCGATTCGCCTTCAGATCTGAGCCTGGGACGATCAGTGACGTGCTGGAATCGGATCAGGCCTTCGCTGTTTTCCGACTGGAGTCCATCACTCCCGCTGGACCCCGTCCATACGAAGAGGTGCGCTTCCAGATTGAGCGGACCGTAAGACTCAAGAATCAGATGGAAAGGGCAGAATCCCTGGCCCAAGAGATCTATGTTCAGGCCGAAGGGGGAGCCACCTTCGATCAGCTGAGCAGTCAGAGTGAAGCGGTGAGGA
The DNA here is from genome assembly GCA_046861655.1 of Fidelibacterota bacterium. Taxonomy (GTDB): domain Bacteria; phylum Fidelibacterota; class Marinisomatia; order Marinisomatales; family S15-B10; genus JBHIAI01. The sequence goes on from JBHIAI010000055.1 coordinate 3,092, forward strand.
AAGTGGGTCCGGTAACCCGGAAGCTGACGGCACCGTTCCCCGAAATCGGTCGCCAGCCCACCGTTACAGGGAGCCTTCTCCACGCCGAGCCGGGAACGCTACTCCCTCTGCTGGAGCTTCCCCACGGTTTTGCGGTCATGTTTTTCGAGAAACGGGGAGACTGGAACCAGGAGGATTGGGAAGTGAAAAGGGAGTCTATCCGGACGAGCCTGGAGACCGAGAGGAAAAATGCGGCCCTGAGCCAGTGGCTGGCGGACCTGAAGAATCGGTCAAAGATCATCGACAACAGGCGGTACTACTTTTGAGCGGGAACGCGTAATTCGTAATGCGTAGATTCTGACGGATGACGTCTGAGGTATAACTCCTAACCCCCAACTCCTAACCGTTCACTCCTCAGTAAAAGAGCTGGTGAATGTCATACAGCGGGACCGCCACCCCCTCAGGAACACTCTCCTTCACCCGCGATTTGAATTCATCCGCCATGTTCCGGATTTGGGCACGGCCGGGTGGGAGAATATCCTCCCTTTCAAGGGCTTCCTGGTACTCGGGCGGAGTTTCGTAGAACTCTGACAGGTAGATCATGTCCCCCGGTCCCGGAGAGATCTCCCTGATCAAACGGACGGAATCTTCTAGATGCCTGTCATGGTACGGCCCACCGCCGGCGCCGATGAGAAAAATCAATCCCAGGTGGATTCCCCCCGCCCTGATGTTCCGGGAAAGCCGAATAACGTCGGAAACTTCCTGAGGCTTTCTCAACAGGGTCAGGAGATCCTGGTTTCCCGATTCTACTCCCAGGTAGAGACGCGTTACCCCCCGACTCTTCAATTGAGAGAAGTCCTCTGCCGATTTTTTGATTCCTGTGAATATATCGATGAATGAATAGAGGTGGCCGAATTCGGGAAAGAAGCGATTGACCAGATCGAGTGTGGGCAATAGGCGGTCCTGGGGGATCACCATGGCGTTGGCGTCGGCCAGAAAGATTGACCTCCTGAGTTTGAGTCCCAGTCCGAAGAACTGACGAACCCCGGAGAGGTGCCTTTCCACCTCATCCAGGGACTTCATGCGAAACGGACGGTCCCGGTAGAACTGGCAGAAAAGACACTGATTGTAACTGCACCCTTCTGTCACCTGGAGGACCAGTGCCATGTATTGATCCGGAGGAAGGATTGTGATGGGAAGATAGATTCTGGAGAATCGTTGTCCGTCCCTTTCCAGTTCCGCCGTGTCGAACCGGATCGCTCTATCCACGGTTCGACGCACCTCCACTGGCAATTCACCCCTGACTTCAAACAACAGATACCTTCCCCGGTCGAGGAGTGGCCGGGCCAGTTCTGGGAGCATGGACCGAACGGTTCGAAGTGAGTTCCCTTTTTCGGTCTCCCTCAACTTCGAGAAGAACCGGTTATCCAGGGTCCTGCGAGTGTTCACCCCGTCCACGTACATCCCCACCAACCGACCTTCCAGATCGAAGGTCCACAGATTCTGCCCGGTATGCTCAAGAACGTTCAGGCAATGATCCTTCAGGGTGACGGTGATCGACCCGTCTGACGCGGTGTCAACGGTGTGTATCCTGGCACTCATGGTCGAAACGCCTGAGACAATGGGCCGGACAAAGTTAGCCACCCCAGCCAATTCAGAAAAGATGCTGGAATGTCCCTCGTCCTTTGACTACATTTTTTCCCAGACTTAGCAGGAAATTCGTAATCGGTACTTCGTAGGCCGTGATAGGTAGGACGAAAGAAGGTACAGCCGATGAAAGCTATGGTTCTCGAAAAGCCCCGTCCCGTCGATCAATCACCTCTTACCGAAAGGGAGCTGAATCTTCCGGAACCAGGAGAGGGGGAAGTCAGGGTAAAAGTCAACGTGTGCGGAGTGTGCCGCACCGATCTTCACATCGTTGAGGGGGACCTGGGAACCCCCAAACTGCCCATCGTTCCGGGCCATCAAGTTGTGGCAACGGTGGAGGCTACTGGGAAGGGAGTACAAAAAGCGAAAGAGGGAGTACGGGTGGGTTTCCCATGGATGAATTCCACCTGCGGGTCCTGCGCCCACTGTCAGAGCGGCCGGGAGAATCTATGCGAGCAGGCCCGGTTTACGGGTTTGCACAGGAACGGTGGATACGCAGAATATGCAGTAGTTCCTGAGCAGTTCCTGTACCGCATACCAGAGGGATTTCCTGATCATCAAGCTGCGCCTCTATTGTGTGCGGGGATCATCGGTTACCGGACCTTGAAACGGAGCGGTGTTCAACGGGGCGAGCGCCTGGGACTTTACGGATTCGGCGCCTCAGCCCATGTGACCATTCAGGTCACCCGTCACTGGGGGTGTGAGGTATACGTCTTCACCCGAAGCAAGGATCACCAAAGTCACGCCATAGAGTTGGGTGCGAAATGGGCGGCTACCGCCCAGGATGATCCGGGGGTTCTTATGGATGCATGTCTGATTTTTGCCCCCGTGGGATGGCTCATGGTTGAAGCCCTCAAAATGACGCGAAAAGGAGGAACCGTGGCCTCGGCAGGTATTCACATGACGCCTATTCCGGAATTCCCCTACCGACGGATTTACGGTGAGCGGTCCCTTACCACGGCAGCCAACGCCACCTATGACGATGGGGCCGAACTGCTGAGCCTGGCCGGCGAGATTCCCATCCACACCGAAGTGGCACGGTACCCCCTCAATCAGGCCAATCAGGCCCTTCAAGATCTCAAAGAGAGCAGATTCAGGGGGTCGGCCGTTCTGGATCTATCTCTCTACTCTGAGGAACTCCCGGGGACGAAATAGACGTCTGTAGGTTTCATCTGGGACAGGCGGCGAAATCTGGCTTCAACGGGCATGCCGATCCAGTCCAGGCTGGCGTCGTCCGGGTTCATCCCAAGAAGACGAGTAAGAAGGAGGGTGTCCACGCCGTCAAACTCCACCAGGATGAGAACGTACGGGGTTTCCGGAAGGAATTCCTCAGACCCAAAGTAGCAGACGGTGAAGGCGTGAACCCTTCCTTCTGATGGCAATTCTACCCATTCTGTCTCCTGTCCCGTTACCATATCGTGGCCCCGGGGTTGGGCGTAGGTGTAGCCCCTGTCCGGATCCCTATTGCCCAGAATATGCCTGTTGGCCAGGGCCGCAAACCAGGGGGAATCCTGGCCGTAGGAATGGATGTAGTCAATGTGATAGGGCTGCTTGATCATGATGGGCGCCTGATTCTTGAGGCCGGCCAGGGTTTCCCTGTCCAGGGTGGTGGGAAAAGGGACGTTGAACAGGGTCGTGCCCATGTCCGTTTCTGCGATTTTCACCTTAATGGTTTTCTTGTTGCTCATTTTTTCTCCTCCGCCTCAAGAATCGAGACCGTCACGTAGGTACCGGTTCCTGCATGGCTGTGAATGACCCCTTTTCTGGGATTCTTGATCTGGAGCGCCGGATCACCGAAATGGGTCTCTATGGACTCCTGCAACTGCCACATGGCAAACACGGCTTGCATGAGACCGGTGGCTCCCACGGGATGGCCGCAGGCAATCAGCCCCCCGGACGGGTTGACTGGGCACACGGGCCTGTCCTTCAGGGGCAATCCGTAGTCTACTCCCGGCATGAATGCCTTCCCGCTTTCCGCGAATGAGCCCCCTTCCCCGTACCGGCACAATCCCATGTCCTCATAGGTCTGAATCTCCGAAGAGGTGTAGGCGTCATGAAGTTCGATGAAATCGAGTTCCTGAAGGGGGTCGATTATCCCGGCGTTCATGTAAGCTTGCCGGGACGCCATTCGACCCGCCCGGAAGGAATGAATCCCCGGATACCGGAAGCCCTTTTTCCATAAATCCCGGTAGTAGGCCAAATCGTCATCATTGTCCTCACATTCAAGAAGATTATGCTTGATGAAATCGTCAAAATCCTGATGAGGCCGGTCCGCCATTCTCATGGCGTCGGTTCCGTTTCCGATTCCCTTCACCTTCACCTTGGGATAGGACCGGCCCGAGGCCTTTTCCAGCTTCTCCAGTCCCTTCTCACTGGCGAGAATAACCACGGCGGCACCATCGCTCATGACACAGATATCCAGCCGGGTCAGAGGCCACGCCACCATGGGGGCCTTCCGGACATCCTCAACGGATAGTTTCATCCGTTTCTGAGCGTAGGGATTGTGGTACGCATTCATATGGTTCTTGACGGACACATGAGCCATTTGCTCTGCCGTAGTGCCGAACTCTTTCATGTGGCGGGTGACCATCATGGCGTAGTAACCGGAATAGAAGCCCCCCACCGGATAATCGAAACTGACGTCGGAAGCCAGGGCAATGAACTCATTCCCTTTCCAGGTATTCACATGGCTCATGGTTTCAAATCCGAAGGCGATACACAGGTCGAGATATCCTGAAGCCACCTGTTTGTAGGCTTCCTGAAAGCAGATACCACCGGTGGCTCCGCCTCCCTCCACCCGGTGACTCGGTTTCGGGCACAGGCCCAGATAGTCCTGAACCATCGTGGCCGCCTTAAGCTGCCGGGTAAAGTGATCGGAGAAATAGGAAGCCACCGAGCCGTCTGCTAGCTCAATGAACTGTTGATGTTCCAGGCCCATGTCTTGGACAGCATAGTCGAAGGCTTCTTTCACGACAGCCTGGAATGTCTTATCGGGACGGGCTTTCGCAAACTTGCTCACGCCCCCTGCCACCACGTACACTGGACGCATATCCTTTTTCCTCCTGTTCTACCTTGCCGGCCGCACCCCGTCACGTTGCTGGGTGGCAGCCAGGTATTCGTCTCTGGCCTGATTCAGCGATTCGATGAGATTCATCCTCTGTTGAATGAGCCCGTAGATCAGATTCTTTCGACGGTAAAAGAGGGACAGAAACACCAGGTGCTGCCTGTAGTTGACGGCCTTCCGGTAGTAGTGAAGGGCAAAATTTCCAGTGGGAATCAGAGAAAGGGCGTACAGGCCCGTCACCCACTTATTACCGGTAAAATCCCAGATCAGCCGGGTCTGAGCCAGGTAGAAAATGATGAACGAACCCATACCCGCCAGGAGTTTTGCCGAAGAGATAAAGGTATACTGTTTGATAAGATAACGGGTGAGCAAACGGGGAATCACGTAGGGTACCACGTTGTTCACCATTCCCCACACGTACAGGGGAAACCCCAATACCAGAAAGAGCCAGGCCTTCAGCCGCTTGCCAAACCCAATTCCTCTCCGTGTGGGCTTCAAAAACTCATCCTTGAGTTTGAGACGTTCGAGGTTATGGAGGTATGTTTTCATCTGGGTTTCCATTTTCCGCACCCGGTCGGGATCCCTTCGAAAAAACCACCTGACAGCCGCGATGATGCCTTTGGTCACCATGAAATCATCTGTCTTCGATTGGGTGTCCAGTCCCAGATCCATCATGAGTTCCTGCTTGTAGATAGTCTCCAGAGAGTCGATGACCGCTTCAGGGTCTCCCTCATCGACCACCGCAAGCACTTTTTCCAGACCGGATCGAACCTCTCCAGTGAGGGCCCGGACAGCCTGGACGGGATCATTTTCGTAAGCTTCCCGGTAATCCAGCGGACGGATAGGCTTCCCGAAACGGCAGTACACATCGCTCCGGAACCGCTGAATATCCGAATAATTGAGGCCTACCGGAATAATCCGCACGTCCAGGCTGAACTTGTTTCTGGCCTCAACGCCCAGGGCAATCCTTGCCGTACCCGTTCTGATTTTCTGGAGTTTTCTCCCGGGTTCGCTGATCCCCTCAGGGAAGATTAGGAGAGATCCCCGGTGTTCGAGAAGATCATAGAGTTTGCCGAAGATCTCTTCGTTTCGGTCCATCTGGGTAGGGTCATCCTGACGGCGATAGACGGGAACCACCCCCATCTTTGTGAGAAACCACCGTCCCACCCGGCTGGAAAAGAGGGTGCTTTTGGTAAGAATATGGACCTTTCTGCCGGCGGCGTAACCCACCACCAGGGCATCCATGAGGGTGTTGGGATGGTTGGCTACCAGAATCGTAGCCCCATCATGGGCCACCCTCCCCCGGTGAGCCACCACGATTCTTCGAAAGAACCGGTCGAGCGAAACAACCGCTATCAGTCGAATCAGGTGATACAACATGGACAGTTCACATCACGCCGTCTGTTCCCCGGTCTTCACCGCATAGCTGAGGTAGATGAAAGGGGTATCCATGGCAGCCACCACAACTTTCAGAAGGTAGGTGGAAACGGCTATCTGAACCACCGTTCCCATGGGCAGTATGAATTCTGTTCCCGCCAGAATCCGGGGCAAAACGGCGAAGGCCAGGAACGAGAACAGGATGGAATCGATAAGCTGGCTGACCCAGGTGCTCCCGTTGTTCCTCAGCCAGAGAAACCTTCCGCCCGTCATCTTCCGGATGGCGTGAAAGGCCCACACATCGTGAAGCTGGGAGACCAGATAGGCCGTCAGACTGGCAAGAATGATGGTGGGGGCCACCGTGAATATCTGCTTCATCCCCTCGGCCGCGCCCCAGTCTGCCCCGCTGGGCGCCAGATACAGGATGAACTGGGACATGATCACGTAGAACATGGAGGCAAAGAATCCGATAAAAACGGCTTCCCGGGCTTCCTTTTTCCCATGGTGTTCCGCCAGCAAATCCGTGGCGAGAAAAATGGTTCCGTAGACCACGTTCCCTCCGGTGGCTGCCAGGCCAAAAAGGGTAATCTGCTTGGCTACGAAGACATTGGCCAGAACCACCGAAACGGCGACGAACCCATACAACCAGTGTTTGCCCATCCGGAAGGCGAAAAGAGTGAAGGCCAGTCCCGCCAAGGTCTGAAGGAGAAACAGGAGTTCATTGGTCATGGTTTCTTCCGGGTTGGATGGTTCACTCCTCTTCTTCCCAGATTCCGATCCGTTCGTATTTGGCCAGCCGCATCTCCAGCAGTTCTTCCCTGGATAACCTGGCCAGTTCGTCCAATTCCTCCAGGATTACCCCTTTCAGATCCCTGGCCACGGCGTCGTAATCCCGGTGGGCACCCCCCAGGGGTTCTTGCACGATTCTGTCACAGATGCCCATGCTGAAGAGGTCCTGGGCCGTCACTTTCATGGCATCGGCGGCCTGCTCGGCCTTGGCGGCGTCTCGCCACAGGATGGAGGCGCAGCCCTCCGGGCTGATAACTGAAAACCAGGTATTCTCCAGCATGATCAGGCGGTCCCCCACGCCGATACCGAGAGCACCGCCACTGGCCCCTTCTCCGATGATGATGACCAGGACGGGAACGGGTAGCATGGACATTTCCATCAGGTTTCTCGCGATGGCCTCGGCCTGACCCCGTTCTTCGGCCCCGATACCTGGGTAGGCTCCCGGTGTATCCACCAGGGAAATCACCGGTCGGGTGAATTTCCGGGCCAGCTTCATAACACGCAGGGCCTTCCGGTATCCTTCCGGACCTGGCATGCCGAAATTGCGGAAGAGATTGTCCTTGGTGTTCTTTCCCTTTTGCTGCCCCACGTAGACCACGTGCCTTCCGTCGATGGATCCGATTCCGGATACCACCGATCTATCGTCGCCAAAATACCGGTCGCCGTGAAGTTCAAGGAAATTTGGAGAAAACCGTTCGATGTAATCCAGAGAATAAGGTCTCCGTGGATGCCGAGCCAGCTGCACCCGTTGCCAGCGAGAAAGGCCGGAGTAGATCTTTTTGACCAGCTTTTTCCGGCGGTCCTCCAGTCGGGTGATCTCCGACTGGAGATCGGATCCGGCTTGAGAATTCAGGGATCTTAGATCCTCTATTTTCTTGTCCAGTTCGACAATCGGCTTTTCGAAATCTAGAACGTATTCCGCCATCATTCCCTCACAGGGCAAACAGGGTTCTCAGCAGGATCTCAAGGTCGAACGCCATGGATTGATGCTGCATGTAGTAATGCTCAAAAACGGCCGTTTCCTCAGAATTCACCTTCAACTTCTTGATCCGGTCCAGACCGGTAAGACCAGGTTTGCACAAGAGCCGGACAGGGCCGGAAGAATCGGGAATGAGGGGGCTGCCCACAAAGCTCATTTTCC
>JBHIAI010000056.1:0-11058 GCA_046861655.1 Fidelibacterota bacterium
GACGGAAATCACCAGGGCTGCGGAGCGGGTGGCGAGGGTCCTGGGTTCGTCATGAATCAAGTGGTTATCGGAACAGCCGGCCATATTGATCACGGCAAGACAACCCTTGTGAAGGCCCTGACGGGAACGGACACCGACCGTCTGCCCCAGGAAAAAAGCCGGGAAATGACCATCGATCTGGGATTTGCTTTTCTCACAGACGACATCACCATAATCGACGTCCCGGGACACGAGAAGTTCATCCGGAACATGGTAGCGGGGGTCAGCACTGTTGACATCGCCCTCGTCACCATCGCTGCCGATGACGGGATCATGCCCCAAACCCGGGAACACATCGATATTCTGCGTCTACTGGAAGTTCCATCCGGTTGCATCGCCCTGACCAAGACTGACCTGGTGGAGGATCCAGCCTGGCTCGATCTCTTGGAGGAGGAAATCGGGGAATATGTTCAGGGCTCTTTCTTGGAGGGTGCTCCCGTAGTGAGGGTTTCCGGGGAAACGGGGGAAGGTGTGGAGACCCTCAGGAGAGTTCTTGAGTCCCTTGCCGGCGAGGCCAGGGCGAAGACCGACCGGGGATTCTTTCGTATGTACGTGGACCGTGTGTTTACCCTGAAAGGTATCGGAACCGTGGTTACCGGAACGGTGACCGGGGGATCCCTGAACAAGGGAGGTGAGGTGGAAATCCTCCCCGGTGGGAAGATCAGTAAGGTCCGGGGACTCCAGTCCCATGAAAGGGACGTCCCGTCGGTTTCACTCGGTGACCGGGCGGCGGTAAACCTGAGTCATGCCGACCGGTCTGACCTCCGTCGGGGATCCCAACTGGTTTCTCCCGGATTCATGACGTCCACCCGGAGATTGGGTGTGGAGCTTTCCCTTGTGGACGGAACCACCAGGAGCGTCCGTCATCAGCAGCGGGTGAGGGTTCACGCGGGCACGGATCAGGTCATGGGACGGGTGTACCTTGCCGGGGAGAATCCGAAGAGACAGCTTCATGGCGGAGACACCGATGGGGTCCTTATCCGGTTGGAAAAGGAGGTGGCGGCGGCCGTGAATGATCCCCTGATCATCCGGTTCTATTCGCCGGCGGAAACCATCGGAGGGGGAACCGTGATCGATACGGACCCCCCCGCCCAGTGGAAGACGTGCCGTACGTGGATCCGTTCTCTTTCAGGGCTGGACCTCCTGGGTCGCTTGAAGACCTATCTTGACCGCTACGCGGACCGCCCCCTTTCTCTCGAGGCGTGGTCGCGCCGGTGGCAGGTGGCCCCGGGGATCATCCGGCAGTGGCTCGTGGATCTTCCCACCGTGGAATTCGGGTCCCCTGAGAATCCCTTTGTGACGCTGAAGGAGGCTGTCTCTTCCCAGAAAGAGAATCTGGTGGGAACCCTGGAACAGTTTCATCAGGATTCGCCGTACAAGCGGGGTATTTCCCGGGATGACCTGCGGAAAAGGGAAGGGTTAAGCGGTCCCCTGTTCGACCATCTTTGCTCCCAGCTTGAATCGGAAAACAGGATTGAGGCGGTTCAAGGCGTTGTCCGGCTGAAGGAGTTCCGGCCCCGGTTCAAGGAGAAGGACAGGGCTCTGGCCCGGAAGGTGGAAACCATCCTGAAGGAGTCGGCATTCACCCCGCCCACGCTGAAGGAACTGGAGGGGGATCTGGACCTGAGCCGCTCCAGGATCCTTGAGATCATGCATGTGTTGAAACAGGACGGCAAGGTGGTGGAGGTGGGGCGCGACCTGTGGTTCCCTGCGGATCTCATGGCTTCACTCGAGGGGGAGATAAAGACCTTTCTCCGTCAGAATTCTTCTCTTGCCGTACCCCAGTTCAAGTCCATGACCCATACCACTCGAAAGCATGCCATCCCGCTGCTGGAGTACCTGGACAGGAAAAAGGTCACACGCAGAAAAGGGGACCAGAGGGTGCTGGGATCTTGACCCGTTCCCGATCTGAACAGGTTCCTTCCCGGGGCCGGCAGGGGATGACCCCCCTCATGCGCCAGTATACCCGTATCAAGCGGGACTATTCAGACGCCCTGGTTCTGTTCCGGATGGGGGATTTCTATGAGACCTTCGACGATGACGCCAGGACCGCCTCCCGTATCCTGGGCATCACCCTGACCAAGAGATCCAACGGTGCGGCCAGGGACGTCCCCCTGGCCGGTTTTCCCCACCGTGCCCTGGATGTGTACCTCCCCAAACTGACCGGGTCGGGACTCAGAGTGGCCATCTGCGAACAGGTGGAGGATCCCAAGGTGGCCCGGGGGGTGGTGAAGCGGGAAGTGGTTGAAGTGGTCACACCCGGCACTGCCTATTCCGATGACACGTCGACCGGAAAGACCAACAATTTCCTGGGTGCCATAACGTACGGCCAACAAAGGGTTGGATTCGCGTTTCTGGATCATTCCACCGGTGAATTCTACGCCGGCGAGTCGGAACCGGAGGAGGTGCTGGATAATTTGCTGTCCTTCCGCCCTCGCGAAATGATCGTTCAGGAGGATTTCAGGTATGATGGAGTCCCCTGGTATGACAGGATCCGCCCGTTCATCACTGAAATGGACGTATGGGCTTTCGATTACGACACCTCCAGAAAGGCCCTTCTGGATCACTTTGAAACCCCGTCCCTCCAGGGCTACGGATGTGAGGATTTTGTTGAAGGGGTCCAGGCGGCCGGGGTCATCCTCAGGTATGTGGAACAGAATGTCCAGGGTCAGCTCAATCACGTTACAAAACTGATCCCCATTCGCAATGATGACATTCTGGGTCTGGATGATTTTACTGTGCGAAATCTTGAGTTGTTTTCAAGCCTTTCCACCCAGGGAACTCACGGGTCCCTGATGAGTATTCTGGATGACACGGTCACGGCGGGGGGTGGTCGGCTGCTGAGGAGATGGTTGAACCGTCCCCTCACTCGTCGGGCGGCCATAGAAGCGAGGTTCGACAGGGTGGAGGGACTGGTGGCCAACCCCCATCTAAGAGGGGAGGTTCGAAGATGGCTGCGGGCGTGTTCCGACCTGGAGAGAGTTGTGGGGAAACTGAGCCGCGGCCGGGCCGCACCAAGGGATGTGGCGGGCCTTAAGGCCACCCTGGAAATCATCCCCGCATTAAGGCAAGAACTTTCCGGCTCAGGGAGTGATGCTCTGAGAAAAGAATCGGAAGATTTTCAAGACACGGTGGACCTGGTGGCCGCCATCGGGAAAACGCTGGTGGACTCCCCGCCGGTTTCCGTGTCTCAAGGGGGAGTCATCCGGCAGGGTGTGGACGAGGAGCTGGATGAGTTGAGGGACGTGAAGAAAAGGGGAAAGGAATGGATTGCGAGTCTGGAGAGTGACGAACGGAGAAAGACAGGGATTCCGTCGCTCAAAGTGGGGTATAACCGGGTGTTTGGTTACTATCTCGAGGTCACAAAAGTTCATCAGAAGAGAGTGCCCGAGACCTACATCCGGAAACAGACCCTTGTAAACGCCGAACGGTATGCCACTCCCGAATTGAAGGAATTCGAGGAGAAAATCCTGACGGCCGAAGAGAAAATCGAGGACATTGAAACCCGGCTTTTCCTGGAGCTCCGCTCACAGATTCTGTCGGAAGCCCATCGTATCCAGCACAACGGGGCTATTCTCAACCGATTGGATGTGTACGCCTCCCTGGCGGAGGTGGCGTCCGACAGGAAGTATGTACGACCTGTTCTGAATGAGGACCGGATCCTCCGGCTGTCCGACGCCCGTCATCCCGTGGTGGAAACGCTCCTTCCTTCCGGGGAAAAATTCGTGGCCAACGATCTGGACTTGTCGGCAGAAAAGGACCAGATTCTTCTCATAACCGGTCCGAACATGGCCGGAAAGTCCACCTTTCTCCGTCAGGTGGGACTGATTGTCGTACTGGCTCAAATGGGAAGCTTCGTCCCGGCCCGGGAGGCCACCATAGGGATTGTGGACCGGCTCTTCACCCGGGTGGGTGCCAGCGATAACCTGGCCGGCGGAGAATCGACCTTTCTGGTGGAAATGACGGAGGCGGCCAATATTCTCAACAATGCCACTCCGAGGAGTCTGGTATTGTTTGACGAAATCGGGAGAGGAACAGCCACCTACGACGGCCTGTCCCTTGCCTGGGCCATTACCGAGTACCTGCACGACTCCCCCGGTTCCCAGGCCCGCACCCTGTTCGCCACTCACTACCACGAGCTCACCGGGTTGGAAGAGCTGATGGAACGGGTAAGGAACGTGAACGCGGCTGTGAAGGAATCCGGGGAAAAGATCGTCTTCTTGAGAAAAATCGTTCCCGGTCCATGTGACAAGAGCTACGGCATCCACGTGGCTCAGATGGCTGGGGTTCCCCAGTCCGTCATCACCAGGGCCCAGAAGATTCTGAACCACCTTGTGGGCGGAAAACCCGGGGCTCCACACCGAAGACTCGAACGGGAACCGGGAGATCACCAGATCGGCCTGTTTGAGCAGAAGGAATCAGAGTTCAGGAAAGCCCTGGACCGGCTGGACATCGACCAGATGACACCGCTGGAAGCCCTTCAGAAGCTTCACGAACTCAAATCCAGGTACGGGAAATGAACGGGGACGAGATGTGAGGAACCGAGATTTCATGGCGTGGCTGGTCCTGGTCTTTGTTTTCGCCGGTCCGCTCAAACCCGAATCCATATGGGTCCAGTACGGGAACCAGCTGTTCCAGGAGGCGGGAGACGCCCGGTCGGTGGCCTTGAGCGGTTCGGAAGTGGCGTCCGCCACCGGCCCCCTTTCCATTCTGTGGAACCCGTCTCGCCTCCAGGCCCCCAGCGAAAACGTGGTGGTGTACGCCCACCAGGAAAGGTTTTCAAAGGCAATAATATATGACATAATCGGGTTCAACTTAAAGGAAAGCTCTAAGTCAAAGCTCGCTTTTGCTTTGATTCGTGAGGCGGTGGATGGGATCCCTGATACCCGGGAGGCCCTCCGGTACGGTTTTACTTCCCTGGATGAACCCGGGGCCCGGATCGTCTCTTCCCGGGTGGTGTATTTCAATCAGGTCCAGTGGGCGGGTCTTCTGGGAATGGCCCAGATCCTTGGAGAGTGGAAAGTGGGAGGCAGTGCCAAGGTTCTGGTTCACCGGCTGGGTGAATACAGTGGGTACGGTATCGGGTTCGACGTGGGTGCTTACCGGGATCTTACGCCCCGGACAACGGTGGGGTTCGCCGTTCGCGATGCCACCACCTCCTGGGTGGTTTGGGATTCGGGGACGGTGGAGCGGATGGCCCCCCGGGTGCATCTGGGTGCCCGTTCAGCTGTGGTTTCAGAGTCGTTGAACCTCACCTTGAATGTGCTCGGTGCCGCCATTGTCAATCTGGCCGGACGCACCCGGCAGGACAGTTTCAGGGCCCTAGGGGCAGGAGGTCACTTTCGGTGGGGGATGGACGTCCGGTACAAGGAGAACTTTCACGTCAGGGCCGGGCTGAACCCGTTGAGCGGCTATTCTCTGGGTCTTGGCCTGGGGTTTCCTTTTGGACAGGTGGACTATGCCTACGCTCCCCATTCCCTGGGTACGAGCCATTATGTTTCTTTGAATCTCCGGGTCAGTTTCCTACATTCGCTTAAGGAAAAGATGGGTGGGTGACTGTGGATAACTTGTTAATTATTTAGCATGTTAGAAGCGACAATTTGGGTGAACATTCGGCTCCTCCGGAACCAGCAATGGATTGAGGTTTCATGATCAAAAGTATGACAGGGTCCGGATACGCCACGGTGGAAGCCAACGGCCAGTCTTTCTCTGTGGGTATCCGGTCCGTGAACAGCCGGTACTTGAACGTAACGGTCAAATTGCCCCGGGGACTTGAGGAGGCAGAGGATGTCATCCGCCAGGCGGTACAGGACCGGTGCAAGCGGGGACGGATTTCCGTGGAAGTGGTGATGGGCGATGCGGCGCCTGTGCCCGACGGAAGCGTAACATTTGACCGGAAACGATTTGAAGCCTACGCTTCAGTCCTGGACGCTATCGAGCGGGACTACGGCAAACGGATCGACATCGCTCAGGTGGTGGACATGAAGGATCTGGTGATGGTGGGGGAGGAAAGGGCCCGGGGGGACACAGACCTCCTGATGACGGGGGTTGTCGAAGCTCTGAAGAAGCTGGATGGCATGAGGGACAGGGAAGGAAAGGCCATGGCCAGGGATGTGCTGGCGAGGCTGGAGGGAATGGAGAGGGATCTCCGAAGAGTCGCCACCATGTGTCAGAAGTTTCTTCCCGAAGTGCAGGAAGGGTACCGGGACCGGATCAAGAACCTGATGGAAGGGGGGGCGGTGGATGAGAATCGTATCCTCCAGGAAGCGGCTATCCTGGCGGAGAAGATGGATGTTACGGAAGAGTGCGTACGCAGCGCCAGTCATCTCGATCAGTTCAGGGAACTGGTGGTATCCTCCGAACCGGTGGGGAAGCGTCTTAATTTCCTGTTGCAGGAGATTACCCGGGAGGTAAACACCATGGGGTCAAAATCGGACAGGATTGAAATCAGCCGGATCGTGGTGGATCTGAAGGATACGGTGGAGAAGGTGAAAGAGCAGGTCCAGAATATTCTATGACCGGGGGAAAACTGCGACATAAGAATCTGGTGGTCATTTCCGCTCCGTCCGGCTCCGGTAAGACCACGATTTGTCGTGAGCTTCAGAAGAGGCGACCCAGGTGGAGGTTCGCCGTTTCCTGCACCACCCGCCCTCCCCGTGACTACGAAAACAACGGGTATGATTACGAGTTTTTATCCGAAAAGGAATTCTTTCGGAGAGTGGACTCGGGGGAACTTGTGGAACACGAAGAAGTACACGGATACCTCTATGGCACTCCCAGGGCGGAGATCGACTGGGCCCTGGAGAATGACGAAGTGTTGCTTCTGGAGGTCGATGTAAAGGGGGGGATTTCCATCAAGGAGGCCTATCCCCGTCATGCGCTCACCGTTTTTGTGAAGCCGCCCAGTCTGGAAGAACTGAAAGAGCGGTTGAGGAATCGAGGTTCGGAATCTGAGGAACATATCGAGAAGAGGATGGAGCGGGTGGTCATGGAGATGGCGTACGAGGATCAGTATGACGTTTCCGTCGTGAACGACAACCTGGGCGATACCGTGGGGAGAATCATCCAGGTCATTGAAGAAACAAAACAGGAGGTTGAACCGTAAGGAGGACCCAATGGCAGTTGAAACCTTAGCCTTTCGAGACCTAGAGAAACACACCAAAGACACCTACGAAGCGACGCTCATCATGGCCAAGCGGGCCAGGCAGATCATTGCCGAGAGGGCGGTGGAGGAAGAATTCGAGGAGATAGAAGATGAGCTCGGCCTGATGGAGGAGCGGCCCCGGGAGTTTGAGGACTACGTGGAACCCGAGAAGCCGGTCCGCATCGCCCTCAGGGAATTCCTGAACGGGGAGCTGGAATGGTCCTACTCTCGGGCGGAGGATGACGATGACGGGAAGGAGGGTGAGTCGACGTCGTGAGCGGTGAGGGAGCATCCACCCGGGAACTGGTTCGACGGTACCTTTTCCAGGTACGGGAACTTTACGGGGACCAGGTCCTTGTGGCGGAACTTCCTCCGTGGCTGTCATCTTCTGGTTTCACCTCCCTGGCAGAATTCGAAAAAGCCATCTGCCGGTGTCAGAAATGCCCTCTCGGTCAAAGCAGGACCCAGTTCGTATTCGGCGTCGGAAACCCACGGGCCCGCCTGGTCCTGGTGGGTGAGGCCCCGGGGCGGGAGGAAGATTTGAAGGGAGAACCTTTCGTGGGGAGGGCCGGTCAACTTCTGGACAAGATCCTAAAGGCCATAGATCTGACACGGAAAGACGTCTACATATGCAATGTGATCAAGTGCAGGCCCCCGGGGAACCGGACGCCGGTCCAGGAGGAGATTGACACCTGTCTTCCCTACCTTGAGGAGCAGTTGCGGATGATTGACCCCCGGTTGATTGTGGCGCTGGGTGGGGTGGCGGCTCACACCCTTCTCTCTGTGAAGACCCCCATCGGGAAGCTCCGTTCCAGACTCTGGAAATGGGGGAAGACCGACGTTCTTGTCACCTATCATCCTGCGGCCCTCTTGAGGAACGAAGGATTAAAACGCCCGGCCTGGGACGATTTCCAGGCGGTTCGCCGTCTCCTGGAGGGGCAATAGGATGGCCCGGAAGAGGGACGCCACCCCCGGTCTCAACCTGAAGGCACCCCCTCAGGCTCTGGAGGCGGAGCAGGCTGTTCTTGGAGCTATGCTCTCCTCAAAAGAGGCGGTGAGCCGGGTCCTTGAGATTCTGGGGACGGATACTTTTTACAAGGAGGGTCACGGCAGGATCTTCCAGACCATGGTGGATCTTTTCACGGCGGGCGATCCCATCGATGTAGTCTCCGTCACCAACGAGTTGAAGCGCAAAAAGGAGCTGGATGCCTGTGGAGGATCCTACTACATCACGGGTCTGTCCGAGAGTGTTCCCACTTCGGCCAATGTGGATCATTATGCCCGGATCGTACTGGAAAAGGCCAGTCTACGAAGGCTCATCGATGTGGCTGCGGAGTTGTCCCAGAGTGCCTACAATGACCAGGAGGATGTGGGGAACATTCTGGACCGGGCGGAACAGCGCATCTTTGCCATATCCCAGAAGCGCCTGACAGGAGGATTCCGTCACCTGGACCCCATTCTCAAGGATACGTTCGATGAGTTGGACCGGATCCATCAAAAACCCGGCTCGGTGACCGGGGTCCCTTCCGGTCTGGTAGATCTGGATGAAATAACCTCGGGATTTCAGAACGGCGAGCTCATCATCGTTGCCGGTCGACCCAGCATGGGGAAGACGGCCTTCATCGTCGGTCTCGCTCGAAATGCGGCTGTCGATCACAAAATTCCCGTGGGTATTTTCAGCCTGGAAATGTCAAACACTCAGCTGGCCCAGAGGCTTCTTTGTTCTGAAGCTAAAGTGGACAGTCACCTGGTAAGAACGGGGAAACTCCCGAAAGCGCAGTGGCGCAACCTTTCCCTGTCGGTGGGGAGGCTGGCGGAAGCTCCCGTTTTCCTGGATGACTCCGCTGCCATCGGAATCACAGAATTGCGGGCAAAGGCCCGGCGTTTGAAGGCGGAAAAAGACGTTCAGCTCCTGATCGTGGACTATCTCCAGCTGATGAGGGGTCCCCCATCGGTGGAATCCCGGCAGCAGGAGATTTCCCTCATTTCCCGGTCTCTGAAGGCCCTGGCGAAGGAGATAAACGTCCCCATCGTTGCCGTTTCCCAGCTGTCCCGGGCTCCTGAAGGGAGGAGCGACCAGCGACCCCAGCTATCCGATCTGAGGGAAAGCGGTGCCATCGAGCAGGATGCCGATCTGGTCATGTTCATCTACCGGAGTTGGATGTACACCCGCGACGAGGCGGACCGGAACAAGGCCGAAATCCTCGTGGCCAAGCAGAGAAATGGTCCTATCGGCACCGTGTCTCTGGTCTTTATCGACCGCTACGCCAAGTTTGAGAGTGAAGCCCTCTACGAAGAGGCCGGGACGGAAGTGCCGTTCTAGGTTCGAATCCTGGACTCCTAAATGAAGATTGCCCACCTCATTCCTACGGTGACGGGATCCTATCCCAAAGATTTCCTGGAACTGGTCCAGGTATTGGGCGACAATGGCAGGCTCTCTCAAGATGAAATCACCGCCCAGTTGTGGCCGGCCTACCAGTTCAGCAAGGAACATCACCGGGGGCAGGTGAGGAAGTCCGGCCGGCCTTTCTTCGATCACTGTTATGCTGTGGCCCATTCCCTGGCCTCGTGGCAGATGGACCTCACCACGGTAAAGGGGGGGATACTGCACGACTGCCTGGAAGACACCGAGGCGACGTACGAAGACCTGGTCAGGGAGTTTGGCGACGAGCTGGCGGATCTTGTGGAGGGGGTGACCAAGCTGGGAGACGTGAGGTTTTCAAGCCGGCAGGAAAAACAGGCGGAGAACCTCATGAAAATGCTGCTATCCATGGCCAAGGACATCCGGGTCATCATCATCAAGTTCGCGGACCGGCTCCACAACATGAGGACCCTTGCGTATCTCCCCTTGATCAAGCAAAGAAGGATTACCGTAGAAACCCGGGACGTGTATGCTCCCCTGGCCCATCGATTGGGCATGTATGCTGTGAAGAGCGAACTGGACGACCTGGTGTTCAAATCCCTGGAGCCCCAGGCCTACCGGGCCATTCAGAAGAAGCTCAAAGCCACGGTGGGATACCGGCAGAAGTTTATCCAGGAAATCTCGGTTCCCATTGAGAAGAGCCTGAAGGAGAACGGCATTCCCTACCGGATCACAGGCCGGTTGAAATCCAACGCGTCCATATACCGGAAAATGGAGGACCGGAATAAGCCCCTGGAGGAGATATACGACATATTCGCCATCCGAATCATCGTGGAGGATGTCCCCCAGTGCTACACGGTGCTGGGCATCGTGCACCAGCTGCACACCCCTGTTCACGACAGGTTCAAGGATTTCATTGCCACGCCCAAGATAAACGGGTATCAATCCCTGCACACAACCGTGGTGGGACCCCTGGGAAGGATGGTGGAGATTCAGATCCGGACCGAACAGATGGATCAGACGGCGGAGATCGGAGTGGCTGCCCACTGGAGGTACAAGGAACTCAGGAAGGGAGACGGAGATCTGGACAAGCACGTTCAATGGCTTCGGGATCTGGTGACCATCCTTCAGGATGAACCTTCTGATCCCAAAGAGTTCATGAATCTCCTTCAGATCGACCTGTTTCAGGATGAAGTGTTCGTTTTCACGCCGGCAGGAGATCTGGTCCAACTCCCCGCCGGATCCACCCCCATCGATTTTGCCTATTCGGTCCATACGGAGGTGGGTCACCACTGTTTGAGCGCCAAGGTGGACGGGCGGATCGTTCCGCTAAATACGTCTTTGCGGAGCGGACAGACGGTGGAAATCATCACCTCCGATTCACAGAGTCCCAGCTACGCCTGGTTGAAGGTGGCGCGTTCCAGCAAGGCGAGGACGGCCATCCAGCGCTGGCACCGGAGGGTCCAGCGGTTGGAGAGCCTGAAATTGGGCAAGGAAATCCTGGACAAAAGCC
>JBHIAI010000057.1:0-10852 GCA_046861655.1 Fidelibacterota bacterium
GTGACTGGATATCGGCCCCCTCCTGAGGACTGTTCGTCTGATGGGTCCAGCGATAATTCGAGGAGTAATTCACGGAGGGACGAAACCAGGAAAACAGGTTTGGTGTAAACGTGGTGGACAGATTGTCGCTCACATCGGTAACGATCCCTGGATTCAAATCCTGAACGGCCGCCACATACCGGTTCCGAAACTTCCTCATATCACTCTTCATGACCTTCCTGTAGACCGTCCTCAGATTTTCGAAAACCTTGTAATCCAGCTTAAAGTTACGGCTCAGGCCGGCACTGGGGGTGAATGTGGACTCACCCACCCGGGGATCGATTTCTGTAAGGGATTCACTGAAATTGAGGGCCATGTCCAGGGACGTGGGCGTGTAGTAGATATGAGTTCCTCCGATCTTCTTGCCCAGCCAGGGAATCTTTGTCAGGAACCGGAAAGGCTCCCAGTAATTGTCCCGTCCGAAGTTCAAGGTGTAACTCGTATTGCCGCTGACATTCCTCTGATATCTATTGCGGATTTCAGCATTTGAATTCCAGTTTTGTGTCATGGAAACATTCGTCCTTATCTGATCGAGAGTGTGACGAGTAATCCACCGATCGGATTTCGTGGTCTTGGAAAAGGATGTGCTTACCGAGATCTGCCTGCTTTTGGTCAGCACGCTGTCGGGGGCCGTTTTCTGTGTCAGCGGTATGTCTGTCCCGGGAAGATACTTTGGCGTGACCAGGTTGTCGGAATAGCTCACACTCAACGGAAGGGCCAGACCCCAGGACCCGGGCAGAAACTTGTTGACCTGCATACGACCGTCCACCCGGAGATTTTCCCGGGTGCTCCCTTTGCCCAGGCGCTTCTGAACGACGTGGAAGTCGGCGTCCTGTCGATTGAAGGTCAGCGTTGCGTTTCCCACGTCCGCCAGACCCAGGGAGGTCTGGACACGGACAGCTGTTCCCACATCCTTGCGAACATGAGAAAACCTCAGTTCATCCAACCAGATTTCCCCCCCAATGGGTTCCGTGGGATTCGTGTTTCGAACCCCAACCTCGAAGTACTGAATCCGGTTCAGAGCAGGTTGACCTTTTATGAGGATCTTCCTCACCGTGTCCACACCGTCCGTCTCAGTTTGGAGGTATGTCAGGGTGGAATCCGTCACCTTGAAAACATCGCCGGGCGGCGGAACGAACGTAGAGTCCTTCAGTCCCACAAGGAAATCCAGATCGAGATCAATGAAATTCCGCTTGTCCCACCCGTCATATACCGGTTGACGGAGTTCGTAAAAATTGTCAGCGTGTCCAAATCGCATGAAGAATTCGATGTCACTGGCGTCCCTGCGGCTGTACTCGCTGTTCCCGTAGACAAACAGTTTCATCTTCTTGTATGCGAGAAAACTCAAAGCATCCCGTTGCCTGAGGTCGATAGTTTTCTGGGCAGCCCCCTCCTGGAACGGCTTCAGATCGCTGAATTTTAGGACCAGGGACTGTTCCTTGTGCCGGATTTCATAAAAACGGTCGTATTCCCCCTGGACCCCGATTTCTTCCACGCTCGCCGCATAATCCGGATTGTCGTGGGTGTTGATCACGGTCACAGCGAACGCACTGTCTGATTGGGCTTTCTTATAGGACTCGGAGGGATGGCTCCTCACCCCCAGTTCCAGCCACTCATTGCCCACCAGTTCCACCTTGGCAATGCGTACCTGGCCCTCATCGGGAATCCCCCTCAGGGAGATTCGAAGAAACTTGATGGTCTCCCAGCTAACCGAGGAGTTTTCTTCCTTGATCTTCTGGAAATGACTTAAGGGTATCCGGTACTGCCGCCACCCGAATTCGGTCTGGCCCCCCTGGTACTGCTGCCAGTCCTCACTGCTTTCACTCAAGTCAAAGCTTGCCGTCCAATAATCGTCAGCCATGTCCACCCGGTTATCCCGGTTGATATCCTCCGTATCCGGGTACCGGGGCTCAGGATCGCTGTCGCCCCGGGGATATCCATTTCCTTCCGTGCCGTTAACCCTTGAATAGTCGGTGAGCTGTTCGCTTCCCCGCCATTTGAAGGAATAATTATCCCCGTTGGGATCCGTGCGATCCAGATCAACTCCAGCATAAACCCGGGAACTCCAGAACGGATCCTCAAGGGCCTGCTCATAGGTTATGGTGTCCGGCAAACAACCACCATAGCCATCCTCAAAAGCGTCCTTGCACCCATCCAGTCCGATATCCTCCGCCCGTTCCAAGAGATCGTTCCCGAGCAGGAAACCTGCTTCAGGCACATCCTCAGAATCGAACCGTCTGTTTTCATTCTGATCTTCACTGATGAACCCCAGGTCAACGGTCATTTTCCCCCTGTCCACGGACGTATTCAGCCAGATTTCGAAGAACTTGGTATCAGACTGGTTGTAGTCCCCACTGTAAAGAGGGGTGGTGATGGACGCCCAGACGGAATCGGGATCCACGGCCTGCTGCCCCGCCCGCCGGGAAAAGTTCAGGATGAGAATGTCCGTCAATTCATTCTGGCTGAGCCGGCTGGTTTCCAGATTGGGCCAGATACTCTGGGTAGGTACCTGGGTGTATGGATTGTACCAGAAAAGGTCCCCCCGGTTTTTCTGTGTCAATCCCACCGGAGGAGATCCCCGAAACCACGAGCGACGCTTCACGGAAAAATTGGTGGTCCGTTTGGCTCCCTCAAAGTCGTCAATGTAAGCCACACCGTGAGGGTCCCCGGTTCTTCGATTGTTGACGGGATTGGGGTTCGGAAGGACCTGGGCAAATTCCCCCTCTATCCGGAATGAAGAAGGCTTCTGGGTTTTCAAAAGCGGAAGCCTGTCGATGGCCCGGGTGAGAAAATCAAGATCGGTCTCGTACCGGCCGTTCAAATCCCAGATGAAATTCCGCATCGGTTCATATCCCACCTCGATTTTCTCATTGATGACCGACTGGTTGTAGTACAAAAAGGTCCCACCCACAAACGATTTTGGCCCAAGGTCCATCTGAGCCCGCGTTCCCAACATGGTCTTCTTGTCGAAAGAGACGAACTGCTGTTTCTCATACATAATCTTGAGATCGGCACCGGGCTTACTGAATTCATCCGTGAGGAAAGTGAGTGTCCCGGTAAAATAGTCGATGATATAATCTTCGTCCTTCTTGAGAAGGACATTGTTCAGGTAGACTTCCTCACTTCCCTCCACGAGCATGAATCCTCCCAGGTTAACCGTGGAACTCCTGTTCTCGTAGCTGACCTTAATCTCGAATTCCGACCCTCTTTCAATGTCCGTTTGAGTCAGGCTCCGGTACATGGCAGCCGAATCGGACAGGATGGACGAAAGTTCCTCCCGGTCGTTCCCCTCCCCAAAGTACTCGGGTGTGCCGGCCAGCCTGTCCGCCTCGAAGGGATGGAGCATGGGAAAAATCAGTTCTCCTGTCTTCAAACTTATGATGTTGACATTGGTGGTGTCCACGTAGTTATCGGGGGATAGTTCTCCAACTTCGTTGTAATCATCCAGACCAAAAAGGTGGAGAAAGGTGTTTCCCTGGGCATCCCGTTCGTTATCCGAGAGATCGCCGTTCTTCCAGATGATCTTAAGGTCAAACCCCTCGGGACGGATGCCGGTGGCACCCAGGAAATAGACGTTCTTGAACGCCAGAGGCCAGACGGGATGGCCCGGGTTGGGAGTCGATGGTCTGATGAGTTTTAGATGAAGGGTGTCCCCTGTATCCACTTCGTAGCTGAACTGACCAACCTTTCTTACCACCTCTTCTTTTTCCCACTCCGTCAGGGTATAGGCCACCGCCAGAACCTGGTTTTGCTGAACAGGGACGGTCAAACGGATGAATCCGAAGTCCTCGCTCACAACGTAGTCGTCCAACCTTTCGAGCCTTTCATACAGCCCTCGCTCTTCCTGATCAGAATCTACTTCCGGTCTCCCGGGATCCACGTGGGCTATCCCGGGATAGGTGCCCGTTTCCGCACCCATTTCTCCCGACACGGTCCTGAATACCTCAATTTCCTTGATAACGACATCCCCCCTGAAATGCTTCCCTGCCTCAGTCAATGGATAGAAGCTGTGCATGAAAAGGGGCTGGCCATCCGATCCGACGATCGGGCTCCCCTGGTCGTCCGTGATCACACCTCCGTCCCTGAAAACCCTGCCGAGAAAGAAGTATTGATCCTTCTGATACTGATAGTCCGGGAGTGTGTAGCCCCGGGTTTCGGCTCCCCCCTTGTACTCAAGCTTCTCCTTGTTGGTCTGTTCAATGGAGACTACAGAGGTGACGTTCACCGGACCCAGCTTCATCAGGGACTTCAATCCGAACAGGCCCTTGTTCAACCCGGAAAACGTAACAAATTGGGTGGAAGGAAGAGAAAGAGAAATGTTTCCGGCTTCGATTTTCTGGACGATTTCGTCTTCTTGACCCGTGAAATGAATGCGAATGTTGTTCTCCCAGTTGAAATCCCGTTCACTGTCATAATCCATGAGGACAGTGACCCTTTCCCCAATCTTGCCCTCCGTGTGGAGATTCTGGCGTTGATCGAACTCGAAGTGACTGGTCTGGGATTCCCGGAGAGTGCTTCTCACCAGTTCCTGATCCTGAAACACCATGCCCCCCCGGACATTCACATTCCCCCGGATGTTCACCGAGACCCGGCCAGCACCGGTGTCCACTCCCAGCAGTTCCAGAGTCCCGGGCCGGACCCGGGAATCCGCAGTCTGGGTCTGTTCTATCCCCCCCCTCCGCAGTCGGGCGATCCTGTTCCTGAGGACCCGCTGGTTCACATACCAGGATAAGGGCGCGGAAAAGGGCACCTGGAGCAAACGATCCCACACCGACTCGTAAAAAGTGGCCAGGCTCCAGTCGGAAGAAATGATAACCCACCGCTTCCTTCCCTTCATCCCGTCGGCCAGCACGCGCCGGGGAGCCACAAGGGAATCCAGGGAGAACGGCGAGAGAAAAGAGTTTTCGTCAAACGGATTCACCACCCACGGGGACACCCTCATACGCCAGCTTGCGGTGGAGGCCGGATGAAGAATGAATCTGTCATGCCCCGCCGACGAATCCGCCGCAGGGACGAAAGGATCCCCTGCCCTCAGGATGGACAACATCCCAAGGGTCGCAGCAAGTAAGACTGCCCCTGTTTTTCCCAACTGCATGTCGAAGATCCCGATGTGGAATATCGGGACACCTTCACACCCCTCACGTCAGGTCATTGGTCAATACGTCGAGACCGACAAGGGGTTAAACAGGTAGCAGTGTTACTATCTGGATCTCCTTTAGGTTTGGTGAGAAGAGTGGGGGGTTGGAACGGAATCTCTATGAAGGAGGTTCACAAGCTTCCGAAGTGCCTTGCTCCGGTGACTCAATCGGTTCTTTTCCTTTTCCGATAATTGGGCGTAAGTCCTGCCCAGTTCCGGGATCGTGAACACGGGATCGTACCCGAATCCGCCGTCCCCGGCCGGTTCGGACCTGATTACTCCTTCAACGACTCCCTCTGCACAGAGTTCCTCCTGTCCGGGAGAGTCGGATTCGCCATCTACATAGCAGGCCACGGTCCGAAACCGGGCTGTTCGCCTTTCCGGCGGGACGTGCTTCAGGGCCTGCAGCAGTTTATCCATGTTATCCTGATAGGTGGACCCTTCACCGGCATACCTCGCCGAAAGGACTCCCGGAGCTCCATGGAGGGCATCTACCTCCAGACCCGTGTCGTCGGCAATCACGGGATTCCCGGTGACGGAATGCACGGTCCTTGCCTTGATCAGGGCATTGTCCTTCAGAGTGGACCCCGTCTCCTGGATACGGGGTATCTTTCCCGCCGGATCGATGTCATCCAGGCTGTGTCCCTCAATGCCGAATTCTCGGAGGATAGATTTTACCTCCTGGGCTTTGTGGGGATTACGGGTTGCGATGACCACCTCCATGTATGTTGATTTCCTTAGCTCTGGGTTGTGCTTAGGAGAATATCTTAAAACATAGCTATTCCCTCTACGGCAGTCAAGGAAAATTGGGGATTCCCAACCGTCCCTCCGAAGAGTACCAAGATTGCGGTTGCTTTTCGAGGGAGGTGACAATAATTTCGAGCCGCTTCCAGCGGCTCGGTAGCTTCCCGCCGTGGCGGGACAGGCAGTCTCCTCCTTCGCTACTCTCGGGAAGCATCATGAGATGGTCCCTTGAAAATTGGCCGAGTAGCTCAGTCGGTAGAGCAGTGGACTGAAAATCCATGTGTCGGCGGTTCGATTCCGTCCTCGGCCACTGGGAAACCAGCAAGCCCATCCGCTTTTTCACCCTCCCGATCAAATGGCCCAGTCGGGAGTCTGCTTAGGCCGCGAAAAACCTCTTGTTCAGTGTTTTGTCGCCTTCGGGGAGTCAGATGAACACGGCTGAAGTGAGCGGAGGGAGAGAGGATCTGCTGTCTGATCCCGTCGTGGCGGGAGAGTTCAGATCATCGCCTCAGCGAACTGAAAGCCGTGCTGAATTTCCCGGCAGCGACTGTTTTCTTCGTCCTTCTTTTGCGCCAAAAGAAGGACAATTAATAAAGAGTGTTCGTGACACGAATGCGGGTGTCGGGTCCTCTCATGGAAAAGATGCTTTCGTACTTTTTCCCGATAAAATCGGGATACCAAAAGAAACAGCGGCTGAACCAGCCCCCGTTTTTTCTTTATCGTCTTTTTGTGGCCATTGAGGAATTCAGTATCCCCCCGTGAACCTTAGGTCAAGAATCCTACGGTCGTTCAATCAGCGTTTCCGCAGGGAACCTTCCCTGCTCGTCCGGGCGCCAGGCAGAATCAACCTCATCGGTGAACATACGGACTACAACCTGGGCTACGTCCTGCCCACGGCCATAAACCGCTGGGTCATGGTGGGACTTTCCTCCCGGTCTGACCACCGGTGCCATGTGTTCGCCACAGATTATGACCAGAAAGATTCCTTTGCCCTCAAGTCCATTCAGAAACATCAAGAATATCTCTGGGCCAACATCGTCCGGGGAGTTGCCCGGATTCTTGCGGACCAGGGGACCCCAACGGGGTTCAACGCCGTTATCACGGGTACCATACCCATCGGCAGCGGTCTTTCATCCTCAGCGGCCGCGGAGGTGGCCATGGCCACAGGTTTGAGTGCCCTCTGGAACCTGAATGTTGAGGGCCCTTCCCTGGCCCGGCTGTGCAACCGGGTTGAACGGGAGTTTCTCGGAATCATGAGTGGGATCATGGACCCGTTTGTGTCCGCCCTGGGCAAGTCGGGTCACGCCATCTTCCTGGACTGCAGGGATCTATCTTACCGGTATATTCCCCTGCCCCTGGATGACTATCACCTGGGGGTGGTGAATCCCCTGATCCCCAGGGACCTGGCCCGGTCTCCTTACAATCAAAGAGTCCAGGAGTGCCGGGAGGCGGTGGAGATTATACGGAAAACGGGCCGCTCCGTGACCTCACCCAGGGACGTCACCTGGGAAATCCTGAAAGAATCGGAAACACAATTGGGGCCTGTTCTTTTCCGCCGCCTCAGGCATGTCATCTCTGAAAATGAACGGACCGTGAAAGCGGTGGACCATCTCACGAACGTCCGGGTCTCCAGTTTTGGGGCTCTCCTGTACGACTCCCACGCAAGCCTCCGTGATGACTTCGAGGTCAGCTGTGAGGAGTTGGACACCCTGGTATCCCTTTGTTCGGACAGCGGGGGGTATTGTCTGGGTGCCCGGATGGTAGGAGGTGGGTTCGGAGGATGCGTCATGGCTCTGGTTAAGAGGGAACGGTGGACACCTTTCACCCGGACCGTCTCCCAAGGATACCGGTCCAGGTTCGGTAGCACCCCGGAGATCCTCCGGCTGAAAGCCTCCGCGGGTGTCCACACCATTCGAGAATTATGGTGATTTTCTTGCAGGAAAACCAGAGATTCCCTCGGTTATGGCGACGGTAAACTTTTCACACGTGGTCAAGCGGTTCCAGGGTACGCTGGCCGTTCACGACTTCGCCCTCGAGGTAAGGGACGGAGAATTCCTGGTCCTGGTAGGTCCTTCGGGGTGCGGCAAGACCACCTTGTTGAGATTGTTGGCGGGGCTGGAAGAACCGGACAAGGGGGATATTTTCATCGATGGCAGACGGGTGAACGGCATCCCTTCCAAGGACAGGGATATCGCCATGGTGTTTCAGAACTATGCCCTGTATCCCCATATGGACGTGTACAACAACATGGCTTTTGGATTGAAGTTGAGAAAATACCCGAAGAAGGAGATTCAAAACCGGGTCAACGAGGCCGCAGAAATCCTCAAGATCACTCCCCTTCTGGACCGGAAGCCCAGGGCGATTTCCGGCGGCGAAAGGCAGCGGGCGGCCCTGGGCCGGGCCATCGTCCGCCATCCAAGGGTGTTCCTGTTTGACGAACCTCTGTCCAACCTGGACGCCAAACTGAGAGTTCAGATGAGGGCCGAGATCAAGAAGTTGCATTCTCAATTGAGGACCACCATGATCTATGTCACCCACGACCAGGTGGAGGCCATGACCATGGCCGACAGGATGGTCATCATGAGGGATGGGGTAGTCCTGCAGGTGGGTTCACCCGGAGAAGTTTACGACTCCCCTGCCAACATGTTTGTGGCCGGGTTCATCGGGTCTCCGGCCATGAACTTCATTCCGGGCACCTGGGACGGGTCCACGTTTTCTGCCGACAGCTTCGCCCTGAAACTGGGAGCGACACAAAAGCTGGGCGCTTATGCAGGTAAGGACGTTGTTCTCGGGATTCGCCCTGAGGACATCAGTGTCACCGAATCTTCACAGGCGGACGCCGTTCTTCCCCTAACGGTAAGGGAACCTCTGGGATATGAAACCCTGGTGCACGTGAGGGCAGGCGAGCGGGATCTGGTGGCAAAACTGCAGTCCTCGCGTCTGTCTGGCACAGAGACTGAATTACCCCTCCGGTTCGATCCCGGATCCCTCCATTTCTTCGATCCGGGAACGGGTGAGGCCCTCAGGACCTGACCTCCCCTCCTTCCGTCATCTCACAAGGGTTCAAATTGTACTTGCTAAGTATGTCTTCTACAGTTACAATTTCCGAAGGAGAATGCTTTGAACAAGGTTAGACCCTATCTCTCAATCCCGATCCTACTGTGGATCATCGCAGTGATCGCGTATTCTCAATCTTCACAGGGAGAGGACCCCCGGACAGACATCATCAAAAGGTTAACGAAAGAAGCTCAGCGAATCGGTGAGTCGTTCCAGACCCCGGCGGAAACGGACACCATTACCCAAAGAATATCTCCGGTCATTCACGTCATCACGGTAAACGGTGTCATCGGCCCCATTTCCTCCGACTTTATCCTGAAATCCATCCAGGAGGCTGAAAAGAAACAGGTGGAGTGTCTCATCATCCAGCTGGACACGCCCGGCGGCCTCATGGAGGCCATGAGAGATATCGTAAAAGCCGAACTGGGCGCCGATGTGCCTGTTATCATGTATGTGGCTCCCGGGGGTGCCCGGGCCGCATCCGCCGGGGTGTTCATCACTCTGGCAGCTCATGTGGCCGCCATGGCCCCAGGAACCAACATCGGTGCCGCCCATCCGGTCATGATGGGGGGAACCCCGGGAGGGGGTGCCGATACCAATCAGACCATGATGGACAAGATTACCAATGATGCGGTAGCTTACATTCAATCCATAGCAGAGAAACGCGGCCGCAACGCGGAATGGGCCAAAGATGCCGTTCTAAACAGCGTTTCCATCACCGCCCGGGAGGCCCTGGAACTGGGAGTCATCGACACAGTGACCGCATCTTTGACAATCCTTGTAGCCTACCTGGACGGAAAGGAAGTGGAGATTCTGTCCGGGAAACAGATACTGGCCACCCGGAATGCTCTGGTAAAAGAAATCGATATGGGGTTCCGGTACCGGGTGCTGGACAAAATTACCAACCCCAATATCGCCTACCTACTCCTCCTTCTGGGTGTCTATGGGATTCTGTTTGAACTGTCAAACCCGGGGGCTATTTTCCCTGGGGTACTCGGGGCCATTTCCCTGATTCTGGCATTCCTCGCATTTCAAATGCTGCCAATCAATTATGCCGGCCTGGCCCTCATGGCCCTCGGGGTGACTCTTTTTATTCTTGAAATCAACATAACCAGTTACGGACTGTTGGCTATAGGCGGGATCGTTTCTCTTCTCCTGGGTTCCCTTATGCTGTTCGAACGGACAGAACCGCTCATGCGGGTTTCCTGGAAGGTGATCATACCGGCCCTGGGATTCACGATTCTGTTCTTTCTATTCGCCGTGGGCTTCGGGGTGAAAGCCCAGCGACGGACCCCCGTCACCGGGTCCTCTGGCCTGTTGGGCATGACCGGCCTCACCCAAACCGATATCGACCCCCAGGGACAGGTGGCCGTCCATGGTGAAATCTGGAAGGCGGTTAGCGACAAGAAAATTCCCGCTGGCTCCAGCGTCCGTGTTGTGGAAGTTGAAGGCATGGTGCTCAAAGTGGAAAAGATTTAACACCTAAGGAGGCGCGAAATGGAAAGAGTCATACCCTTCAGCGTCATCATCTTTCTTGCGGTGATGCTTATTGCCTCAGCCATCAGGATATTGCGCGAGTATGAACGGGGTGTGGTATTTCGACTGGGAAGACTGGCCCATGGAATCGGACCTAGAGACGGACTGGCCACCGGTCCCGGACTTATCTTCCTCATACCCATCATCGATCGTATGGTCCGGGTCAGCCTGAGAACGGTGGTTCTGGACGTCCCCCCCCAGGATGTCATCAGCCGGGATAACGTATCCCTGAAAGTGAACGCCGTCATCTTCTTCCGTGTCATGGATGCCGCCAAGGCAATTCTCGAGGTGGAAGACTACCATTTTGCCATCACTCAGATTGCTCAAACGACTCTTAGA
>JBHIAI010000058.1:0-10755 GCA_046861655.1 Fidelibacterota bacterium
GATAGCCTGGGCACCCTGGAACCGGGGAAACTGGCCGACTTCGTGGTCCTTTCCCACAATCTTTTTGAGATTGAACCGTCAGTCATCGAGCATGTCCGGGTTGTGAGGACCGTGGTAGGAGGCCAGGAACGCTTTGTGGCCGGGGAGTAGGGCATAATCTCCAGCGGGGGGTGGGTTCCAGTGCGGGAAGCGATCGACGCCTACCTCCGGAGAGACATTCCTTTTCACGCCTTTGATCCCTACCATTCGTTCTCCCTGGTTGTCACCATAATCCTCGCCATAGGGCTTCCCCTATTCGCAAAACGGAGGCTCGCCACCAAACAGCAGCACGTTGTGGGGGCAATCCTGGGGTGGCTCGTCATGGCCAGCTACGGAAGCTGGGTTGTTCTGGAAGGGATAGCGGGTACTTTCGACCCGAAACTACATCTTCCGTTTCACCTGTGTAGATTTGCCAACCTCACCCTTCCTCTGGTCATGGTGAAACGGAGTTACCGGATGTACGAGATTCTGTATTTCTGGGGGCTTTCGGCCATGCTCCAGGCAAGTCTCACCCCGGATATTGTGCAGGGGTTCCCCCACTACCATTTCTTCCGGTTTTGGGTGGCCCACAGCCTGATGATCGTGGCCCTGATATATGCCACTGTGGTCTACCGGATGCGACCCACTCTTCACAGCCTGGGGAAGGCCTTCCTGGCCCTGATCGTGTTTTTTCTGATCACCATTCCGGTGAATATTCTCCTGGGCGCAAACTACTTCTGGATCTGCGGAAAGCCGCCGGTTCCCAGTCTTCTGGATTACATGGGCCCCTGGCCCTGGTATACCCTGACCGCGGCGGCCGTGGCGCTGGCCCATTTCTATGCGGTGTATCTCCCTTTCTATGTGAAGGACAGGAGAAAAGGGTGGGAATCAAAACCTTGAAAAGGAAGTCAGAATGGCTACGATTTCATCCTGAAGCTGTCTGAATCGGGAGTTTTCGCCGACGTATCCATTCATCATGATGGAAAAAACCACCGTTTCGTTGTCCCGGGTGACCAGGTATCCCGACAGTGAACTGACCCCCTGAAGGGTGCCTGTCTTCGCTCTGGTTCTGTCCCGGAGCTCTTCGGCGGCCATCCTGGCCGACAGGGTGCCGTCTCCGCCCCCGATGGGAAGACTCGAGGAGAACTCCGGAAAGATTTTGAAGTTCTTGTACACCCAGATTAGCAGATGGACCAGATGGTCCGGGCTCAAGAGGTTGTACCGGGAAACACCCGATCCGTCTGCCATCACGAGGGTAGTGGTATCCAGTTTCACTTCGTCTTGTAGGAAGGTTTTCACGGCCTGAAGTCCCGTCAGCCAGGTTCCCGTCGTGTCCGCGGTAACACTTCCCAACTTCTTTACCAGGAGCTCGGCAGTGAGGTTATCAGAATTCTTTAAGAGGTTTCTTACGGTTTCAGACAGGGGACGGGACCGGTGCAAAGACAACAGAATGGTGTCGGAGGGGATGGTGTCCTCCCTCACGACTCCCTGAAACTCGATTCCCCTGGCCTGGATCAGTTCCTTCAGGACCGTTCCCGCGTAGAGAGGCGGACTTTCGATGGTGATGACGTGAGATTCGGGACGCGACCCGGCGGGTACATCTCCAGTGACTTCAATGACGTTTTCCCTGGTTTTCCACCGCCGGGTAACTTTGATGGGATGGTACACGGAATCCTGCCCCACAGTGACCGCGTTGACAGTGACCGAGGCGTACCCGGTCGGTGGTTCGAGTCTTGCCCGGGCAGCGTCGCCCACGCTTTTGCCCGGACTGATATGAACCACCACACAATTATCATTCAGAGTCATAGCACTGACCGGCGCGGCGTACCGGTAGGGCACGTCGTCCCACATCCATCCTGGACCGCGCTGGTCGGTGTCGAATTCGCTAGCGTCCACCACCAAATCACCGACCACGGTCGCAATGTTCTGAAGTTCAAGGTCCTCCGTCATGCGGTCAAGATCCTGGTGGGTCAGGTCAGGATCCCCCCCGGCCCGGAGATAAAGATTGTGGGGAACCGTGTCTGACACGAAACTGGAATCGGCGTACAGGGCGGTCCTGAAACGGTAGTATGGACCCAGAATGTGAAGAGCTGCTGCGGCGGTAAACAGTTTCATATTGCTCGCAGGGGTGAACCGGTGGGTGGAATTCCTCTCATAAAGGATCTCACCGGTTTTGAGCGAGACGGCCTTCATCCCGAAGGTGAGATCAGGATCTGTTCTGGTGACGGCCCCGTCGATTTGCTCTTTCAGCTGAGCTACCTCGCGGGAGGTGAGTCTTGGAGTGACCCAACCGCTCCGGAACGCACAGCTTCCCGTGAAGAGAATCATCACGAACGCAAACAGGAGTCTAAGACGGCGGGCCGAGGGCATTTGGTTCAGTCCTACAGGGTAATCTGCTTTACCTCAAGGATTTCCGGAACCCGGCTAAGATCCTTCAGGGTGCTGTCATTCAGGGGGCTGTCCAGTCTCATGATGCCGAAGGCCACCCTGGCGTCCTCTTTCCGGCCCAGGAGATAACCGGCGATGTTGATGCCGTGGTTCCCCAGAAACGTTCCCACCTTCCCCACCACGCCGGGCACGTCCTTATTGTACATCATGAGAAGGATTCCCCGGGGTTCGAGATCCAGGTGGAATCCGTTGAAGTAGACCACCCTGGGGTGTTTTTCGGAAAACAAACTTCCGCGGATGGTCAGGGAATCGTCCCCCGCCACCACCGTCGCTGAGATCAGGTTGGAATAGTCGGTATCCCCGTGGCTGTAGGTTTCCTGTATCTGAATGCCGTGGGATTCAGCTACGACCGCGGCATTCACGTAATTCACGGTGTTGGCGTGGACTTCATCCAGAAACCCTTTGAGGAAGGCCAGGGTCACCAGTTTCACGTTTTCCAATGACCCGTGAGTCTGGACCTGGATTCTTTCCACCGGCCGGGGACCCACCTGCTGTAGAATGGTTCCCAGTTTTTCGGCCAGATCCAGGTGAGGTTTGAGAGTGGTCAACAGGGAGAAATCGGCAACAGGTAGGTTGAGGGCACTCGCCACCCTACCTTCCAGAAGGAAGTCTCTCACCTGCTCGCAGATAACTCTTGACACCCCTTCTCTGGCCTCCCGGGTGGAGGCCCCCAGATGGGGAGTGAACAGGATGTTTCTGGCTTTGAGCAAAGGACTGTCCCCGGCAGGTTCGTTTTCGAAGACGTCCACAGCGGCCCCGGCGATTATCCCCTGATCCAGGGCTTCCCGGAGGTCCTTTTCCACCACGACCTCTCCCCGGGCACAATTGATTAAGAATGCGGTGGGTTTCATCGATTTCAATCGTGACAGATCAAACATTCGCTGGGTGGTGTCCGTGAGGGGAACATGAAGGGTGACGATGTCGCTTTCCTTACACAGGGTGCCCAAATCCACCTGGTAAACACCATCCACCTCAATCTGGGATTTCTTGACGTAGGGATCATAGCCCACAATCTTCATGCCAAAACCGTGAAGGCGTTTGATCACTTCCGTTCCTACCTTGCCCAGGCCAACCACGCCGAGAGTTTTTCCCCGAAGCTCCGAGCCCAGGTAGGAGGCGTGTTCCCATTTGCCCTCACGGAGGGACGCGTATCCCCAGGGAACGTTCTTCACCTGACTCAGGATGAGGGCGATGGTGTGTTCGGCTGCGGAAACCGTGTTGACTCCCGGGGTGTTCATGACCACCACTCCGTTGAGAGTGGCGGCGTCCATATCGATGTTATCCACGCCCACCCCCGCCCGGCCGATCACTTTCAGATGCCTGGCGCCGGCGATGAGATCCCCGGTTGCCCGGGTTCCACTTCTCAGAATCCATCCATCCACTGCACTGAGATCCTTGCGCAAGGAGTGGGATGCGTCCTGGGATCTGTCGATAATCTCAATCCCGGCCTCCGTCAATACGCTCTTTCCCGCAGAGGAGACCGGATCGGTGATAAGGACTTTCACGCCCCCATCTCCTGGAGGGTTTGATCCATGACCGTCAAGAGTTCGTCCAGGTCCCACATCTGGAGATCCCCCATGTGGGCTATGCGGAATGTTTTCCCCTTCAGGGGACCGTATCCTCCCGAAATCCGGTACCCTTTGTCCAGGACTCCGGCAATCAGTTTAGACGTATTGATGTCGAGGGTGTTCTCAACGCATGTAACCGTATCGGATTCATACCCTTGTTCCGCGAACAGGCCGAAGCGGTCCCCGGACCAGGAGCGAACCCGACGTGCCAGGTCCTTGTGTCTGGAGAACCGCTTCTCCAGTCCTTCTTCCTCGATCCGCTTCAACTGTGTCCGCAGGGCGTACAGATGGGGAATCGATGGGGTTGTGGGAGTCTGGTATTTCCGGGCGTACGACTCCATGATCTGAAAATCGAAATAGTACCCTTTGGCGGTCAACTGGGAACTGCGCTCAAGGGTCCTGGACGACACGGAACAAACGGAGAATCCGGGAGGGAGTGCCCACCCTTTTTGGACGCTCGCCAGAGCCACATCGATGCCGAGGGCATCCACTTCCACTTTCACACTGGCCATGGAACTTACCATGTCCACCAGGAACAGGACGTCTGGAAAATCTCGAACGACATCCGCGATGGCATCCAGGGGATTCATGACACCGGTGGAGGTTTCGTTGTGGACGACCGTCACCGCGTCGTAGTCTCCCGTCCGCAGGGCGTTCTGGACCAGGTCGGGTTTTATGGCCCGGCCCGGTTCCACACGGAAGGGGTCACAAGGGAGTCCGGATGCCGCCGTGATCCGGTGCCACCTCTCGGAAAAGGCGCCGCAGACGAAATTCGCGCACCGCTTCTTCACTGTGTTCCTTACCGCCGCTTCCATCAGCCCGGTTCCGGAACAGGTCGCCAGGTAAATCCGGTTTCGGGTGAAAAGGATCTCTTGAATCCCTGACTCCAGCTCCCGGTAAAGCTCAGAGAATTCCCCGGATCTGTGACCGATGGGATAGTCACCCAAACTCCCCAGCACAGCCTTTTCAACATGGACGGGCCCTGGAATGAATAGCTTCGGTTTTGACGGACGGGTCACTGTGATCTGAGAGAATGCATGACGATTCCATCGGGGCATTTTGGGTAGAAATAGGTCGATTTTTGTGGGAGAACTCCTCCCCGGTCCGTGACGGACAAGAGATCCTCCATGGATACAGGGTTCACGAGGATCGCCATCTGGAACTCCCCCCGTGCCACAGCTTTCACACATGCTTCCCTGTCGTGAAAATAGGATATAATCTTCTGACGTGCAATTCCGGAGGAGGGAAGTTTCAGGACCTTTTCCAGGATGATGCGGTCTACAAGGATGGGCGACAGCGGTACTGCGGAAAGGGGTTCAATCTCTCCTTCCAACCGGTGAAGAATCTCCCTTCTTATCCTGAAGGTCACAGGATCCCGGGTCCCGTACACCAGGGATAGGGTTGGCAGTGATGGGTCGTCTTCCCCTGACGGCGCAGGATCGAAAAATTGCCTGAGACGGTTCTCGAAGGAGACAGGGTCAAAATCATCCACCTGGCGAACGGCCCGGTGAACAGGAAGGATAGCCAGCCCGGGAGAGGAAGCCGGCAGAAAAAGGCCCATTACCCAGCCTGAATCGATGGATGGGTCGAGGGGATTTCTGCGACGAAGGGCCAAACAGGCTGCGTAACGGTGGTGTCCGTCGGCGATGAGGACCGGCCTGGGTTTCAAGTATGCCTGGAACCGTTCAATCCAATGGGCGTTCGTGGTGAACGAAACGTGAATGGTGACATTCTCATCATCGGGGCCCACGGCTCTGGTCTGCGAGTCCGGATTGAAACTGGACTCCAGGGATGCGGTGTCCTCCGGGCTATCGGGATACACGAAGAGGATAGGTCCGGGATTAAGGCCTGTTTTTTCCAGAAATCTCAGGCGATCCTCCCGGGCTTCGGGGTGGATGTTCTCGTGCCTCCGCACCCCTTGTGGAGAGTAGTCCTCCAGGCGAAGGACGGCCACGAATCCAACGCGGGTGACCTTTCGCCGCGAGGAACCGAAGATTTCGTGAATCCTCCAGATGGCGGCTCCTTTGTTTCTCACCACTATGTTCCTTTTCTGCCACTCGTCCCATGATTCGGCCGCACGGGTGTAGGAGCGACCTCTTTTTCTTGAGGGGGGCCAAGTGGGAAGGGTCAGGGCGCTGATGTTGAACTCGTTGGCTTTCTGGAAACGGCGAGCCGTTTCCGCTGAGATAACGTCATACGGTGGAGCGATGACAGGGGAGAGGTCCGGAAATATTTCCGGGTTGTAGACAAGGCCCCTGAATGGACGGACATCTACCATGTTCCCATATTCTCCCCGAGAAATTTACGTGTTGAATGTCCGACGGCTAAGGCCTTTTTTGGGAATGATTGATTAGCTGGACTTTTGTATATTGATTGCAGGTGAGAAAAGACCTGGACATTCCTGAGCACCCGAAAGCCATCCCCATCACACCTTTCACATTCAGGTTGACGGAAGAGGATATTCGCCGCTACTGGGACCAGATCATCCGCTTTCCCGTGGAGGAAGAGGGGGATATCCTGAGGAGGCTGCCCGGCAAGCTGAGATCGCTCATGCGGGTGAAAACGTTTTCCAGTTTCATGCTGGATCTGGTTAACGATGTGGAACTGTTGTACCAGGCCATCGCTGGAAATCAGGTCCGCTCCAGTCTTGCCCGTAGAATGATTCTGTTTGCCCTTAATTATTTTATCGAGATTGAGGATGAGATACCGGACCAGATCGATATTCTGGGCTACGTGGACGATTCTGTGGTGGTTCGCTGGGTGGTCAACGAGGTGCTTGAGGAATACCCTGAAATCCTGGAGACCAGGAAGGAGGAAGGGGCTTAGGGTACTTCCTCATCTTCGAATTGCCATCTGCAGGACCCACACCACCACGGCTTACCCATGTAGTCGGGACGGTTTTCGTTGAGGGTGAGGGGATTCCCGCACCGGGGGCACTTTTTCTCGGTTCCCTCAGGGGGCCACGTGTAGTCCGGTTTGAAGCGGATGGGGGGATCGAATGTTCCGAATTCATCCATGCCTTAATTTACTAAGGGCCTCTGGCAAAAAGGAAATACTATGAAGGTTCCAGGGGCATCAGAAACTTGTGACACAGCCTGGGCGGTCACGTAAGGCAGTGAATACCAGAATGTATCTGTTCAGCCCTCCACCGGGGTCGGGATTCTTGGCGGGTTATCAAGACCCCAAGGTTGGAAACCGTTTTGACGGTTTCTCCCTTTGGGGAACAAGCTGATATGACCGCCAGAGAGTCCTCGCCGTCTTCTATTGACAGAATCAAGGAGCTGCTCGAGTATTATCCTGATGATGTCCTCCTGTTGATCACCCTGGGAAGAGGGTATATGCAGCAGGGTCAGTACCGGGAAGCGGAGGAAGCATTCCTTCGGGCGGTAGATCTTGATCCGGCCTATTCCGTCGCCTACCGGTACCTGGCTCAAGCTTATGAAAAAAGTGGAAACGTGACGGGTGCGGCCGAGACGTACGAGCATGGGATCCGGGTGGCACGGGGCCAGGGGGACATGCAGGCGGCGAAGGAGATGAAAGTGTTTCTGAAGAGACTCACCAGGGACCGCCGTTAGAGAAGATTCAATCCCAGGACCACCGCTAACAGGGCCACTCCTACCATAGATTTCATCCAGAACCGTCTTTTTCTTTCCTTCAATTCTTGCTTGTAGGGATTCCACCACAGCTGAACCGTCACCGTCTCCCCAGGGATGAGATACACGGTTTTCATACTCTTAGTCATCAAACCTGCGATTTCGTCCGCGGGATAGTGAGATCGAAGAAGTTCGATCAGTTCGGGATGGAGGTAGGTGACCGTATGTCTCCCGGGAGGGAGGGGAATGGGTGTGCGTATGGGGGCGGGACCCACCAGCATGTCATCCACGTAAATGTCGAGACCGGTGGAATCGCACTCAACCAGAAGGAATCCCGATTCCGTGGGAGTCATGATGGCGGCGGTGTCCTGCCGGGCCGCAAGAGTCCCAAGCACGGTGAAGGCGAAGATGAGCTGTCTCGGAGACAAATCAAGAAAAGTTAACGGTTTATTTTTGTGCAGACTATCGTAAAATTACCTTTGCTTGAATCCCTGATTACCCAGGTTTCTAACCGGCTTCAGGCCACCTGGAAAACGGGTGTCTCCACCAGGGGGCTGAAGTGATGCTGCCACGGGGAAAGGTGCTTTTCTTAATCCTCTCTCTGGGCATGGTCTCCTGTGCCTACTTCAACACGTTCTACAATGCCCAGCAGTACTTCAAGGATGCCGAAAGGGAGCTTCTGGGGGCCAAAGAGGGTTCCAAGCTCAGCAAAAGGACCCTGGACGCCCTGGATAAGACCGTCCAGAAATGCACGCGGGTGATAGAGTCTTATCCCCAGAGCCGGTGGTGGGACGACGCCCTTCTCCTTCGGGGAAAAGCCCTTTTCTACCGGGGGGACTATGCCCTGGCTGAAGCTTCATTCGAAAGGCTGATGGGAGAGTCTTCTGGCAGTCCCCTGGTCCCGGAGGCCGAATTGTGGGTGTTGAGGTGCAGATGGAAGCTGGGCACGCCTGACGTCGCTCTTCAGGGATTGAGGGAGATCCTGGTAGAGAAGGGGTCGGGGCACGGGCCACGGTTGAAACCCCGGGACCGGGCTCTTGGAAATGAATGGGCGGCCGAGATTTATCTCCAGTGGAACCAGATCGACTCTGCCGTTCACTATTACGTCCAGTCGTCCCGCTATCTCAGGTCTTCTACGGAACGGTCGAAAGTCTTCCTCAAGATTGCTGATTTGGCCCACAGCCATTCGCGGTATTCTCAGGCTGTGGAATACTATCGAAAAGTTGTCCGTCTATCGGAACGGCCTGCCGATCTTGAAAGGGCTCACCTGCAGATCATAAGAATCGCCAGAATGCAGAGACGATGGGAAGAGGCGACGCGTCAAATTCAGGCTCTGCTTTCCGAGGGGAAACTTTCAGGCATTCGACCGGAACTTTACCTGGAACTGGCCAGATTGTATGAGGTCCAGAACAGGACGGGAGAGGCCATGAACCGCTACACCCGGATCACAGAGGAATTCCCTCGAACGGAGTCGTCGGCCGAGGCCTACTTTCGTCTGGGAATGCTCACTCTGAAAACATCGGGGGACTATGAGGATTCGAAGAACTATTTTTCCAAGGTGGAGAAGGAGAACCGGTTCTCCATGTTTATTCCTTCGGCCCGGATAAAGGTGAAAGAAATCGAAGCCCTGTTGACCATTCTCGACGCGTTGGAAAAGACCGGGGAGTCTGGGTTTCCCGAGGAACCGTCCGGGGCTCCAGGGGACACCGCCGGAATTCCGGATTCTTACCCGGACCAGCTCTACGCATACGGTGAATTGATGGCGTTTCATTTCGATCAACCCGACAGTGGAATACGGGCGTTTGAGAGTCTCACCGGGCGGTTTCCCAAAGCGGTAAAACGGCCCCAGGCCCTCTATGCCCTGGCTCATCTGTACCGGGAGAGGGGTCAGGAGAAGAAGGCAGAGGAACTCGCCAAACAGCTGGTAGCAGAATACCCCCTGACCGAATACGCCCAACAGGCTTCCCGGATGATAGGGATGGTCATCCAGGATGAAGTCCAGGCAAAACTTCGGGAGGCGGAGAAGGTTGTGTCGACGGATCCCCTGGGGGCTGTCGCTCTCTACCGGGAAATCGTGGAGAAGACCCCTCACTCACGTTATGCACCCGTGGCCATCATGGCCATCGCCAGAACCTACGATGTCCGCTTGAACGACCTGGAGAATTCTCTGACGTGGTACGGAAGACTCATCCAGGAATTCCCGGACAGCGAGCAAGCTGTTGCGGTCAAGGGGAGGTACCAGGAGCTTCTGGAATTGTCCAGGACGCCTTTTCCGCTGGGTCAGGGGGGGGACCCGGAGGGGGCCTTGCCCCCCGGTTCTGTGGGAGATTGGCAGTGAAGATTGAAACCGCCCCCGTCCGGTCGAACGACCGGATCGCTTCCGGTATCTGGCGCATGGTGCTAGAGGCGCCGGACATATCCGAGGCCGTCCAGGGACCCGGTCAGTTTGTCTCTCTTTCCGTCACAGACGACTGGGAGCTTCCCTTGAGGAGGCCCATGAGCATTGCCGGTATTGACGATGGACACCTTCACATCATCTACAAGGTTTTCGGGGAAGGGACGCACCGGCTCTCGAGGAAGGCACCGGGCGACACCCTCAGCCTGCTGGGACCTCTGGGCAATACGTTCCGGTTGCCCCAGAACTCGTTTTTCCCCATCCTGGTAGGCGGGGGCGTGGGGATAGCTCCTGTCGATTGGCTGCACCGGACCCTGACTTCAAGAGGGATCGAGCACGACATGATTATCGGTGCAGTGACGGCCAATGAACATTTTCATGAACACCGGCCCGAGGGAGGCGTCTTCCTCACCACTGATGATGGGTCGGCTGGGGAACACGGGACCGTGATGCCCACACTCCAGAGGGAGACGGAAAACCGGTCCCATCCGTTCATCTACGCTTGCGGTCCCAGCCTCATGTTGAAAGCCGTCCACAGATTTGTTTCCAGCCGGGGAATTCCGTGTCAGATGGCGGTTGAGAGTTACATGGCCTGCAGTACAGGGATCTGCCAGGGGTGTGTCATCCCGCTCCAGGAAAGGTATTCCCTGGTCTGTCTCGAAGGTCCGGTTTATGATGCCGGTGACCTAGTCGTGTAGTGGCGAATGGCTGTCGATACGGAAATCACGATTGG
>JBHIAI010000059.1:0-10729 GCA_046861655.1 Fidelibacterota bacterium
GGTGATAGTCCCTGACTCCAGGAATTCACTGAGTGAGTAGGAAACCTGGGTATGATTGACGTAGGCCCCACTATCGGGAAACACGTTTGCGATGACAGGTGCGGTCGCGTCAAAAGCCACCCCGGGAACCGTCACAGGTTCGGCAAGGTTGCCCGCCCGGTCCTTCCCTGAAAACATGACCTCGTACACAGACCCTTCCACCAAATCGGGAGGATTAATCAACTTCATTTCCCGGTGCAACCCGGCCAGAAGTTCATCTCCCGACAGCGATTGAACATGAGGGGAGCCGACATCTTCCGCACCGTCTACCCTCCTCCATGTGACAGTTCCCTCTCCCAGAGCTTCACTGAGCCGGTAGGTCACCCGGGAGGTCCCCACGGTTCCATTCGGGGGAGGAAAAGTAACTTCCATCCGCGGAGCGGTAACATCGTAAAGGACTTCGCGAACTGTCAAGGTGTCCGAAACGTTTTCCGCCGCGTCACTTCCCACAAAGGTGATGCTGTAGAGCGAGCTGTCTTCAAGAACCGGTGAAGCGGCCAACAGGATGTTGTCATGAGGACCCCTATTCAGCTCCTCCGCCATCAGTGACACCTCATGAGGAGAACGGGGATCGTCCTTTCCTCCGGTGCGCTCCCAGACAACGGTACCGCGCTCAAGAGTCTCGCTCAAGGTATAGGTCACCCTTGGGGAATTCACATGACCGAAACTGGCGGGACTCACTCCGGTGAACCGGGGCGCCGTATCATCGAATATCAACCCGGGTATGTGAACAGCACTGGCTTCATTTCCTGCCCTGTCCTTGGCCCGGAAGATAAGGGTGTAAACTCCCCCCTCGGTCAGTCGGGGTGGGGCCGATATCGGAGCGGTCCGGGGGTGCTTCCCAGGCTCCAGTTCACCGTCGGTCAGAGGAATCACATGTTCTCCAACCTCGTCTGGGGTTCCTCCCGTCCTTTTCCAGCTCACCGATCCTTCCGCCAGTCGTTCAGTTACCAGGTACTCCAGCTCGAGATTCCGAACAGGAGAGTACGCCACGGGATAGGAAACTTCCAGGGAAGGAGGTGTTTTGTCAAAGAGGATGTTCCCTACCAGCATCGTATCCGATCGGTTGAGGGCCAGGTCCACTCCCAGGATCATGATGTCGTAAACGGAGCTGTCCATCAGGATCGGACTGTTCACGAGTGGAATGTCTCCATGCTCTCCTGGAGCCAGCTCTTCCCCTTCAAGAGGGACGGTGTGAGGTGAAAAGGGATCCGTCCTGCCCCCTGTCTGGGTCCAGATCACGGTGGCCTCACTGAGTGGTTCACTGAGCGAATAACGAAGTTGAGAAGAATTGATGGGCGTTCCTTTCTCCGGCCAGGTGATTGCTACCCGAGGTCGGGACGTATCGAAAGTAACCTCTCTTACTTCGCTGGGGGAAGCCGGCTTGAGACCCAGGTCTCTCCCTTCCGCCACAACAGCATACACCGCACCGTCGACCAGTTCGGGAGAGTTCAGAAGCAGGAAACGGTCATGGTCTCCCGATGCCAGTTCCTGTCCCACCAGCTCCACTTCGTGTGGGGCCCCGTCATCACGATTCCCCCCCGTCCAGTTCCAGGTAACGGTGGCTTCCTTAAGCATTTCGCTTAACCGGTAGCCTACCTGAGCCGTTGAAACGCGCGTACCCGGGAGGGGGTAAACCAGCTCTATTTCCGGCGGCGTTGAATCGTAGACTATATGCCTGGCCACCGCACTCTCAGACACGTTGCCGGCCGTATCAGTCCCGGTGAGAGAAAGATCGTAGATAGACCCGTCCCGGAGATCAGGAGATTCCGAAAGGGTAAGGGTGTCATGGCGGCCGCCGGCCAATTCTTCCCCTGTGAGATTGGTGATGTGGGGGGATCCGGGGTCGGTTTCTCCGCCCACCTGAGTCCATACGACTACACCGTCTCTCAACGGTTCACTCAGAACGTAGGAGACCTGTTTCGAGCTGA
Organism: Fidelibacterota bacterium; assembly: GCA_046861655.1. GTDB lineage: Bacteria > Fidelibacterota > Marinisomatia > Marinisomatales > S15-B10 > JBHIAI01. The sequence goes on from JBHIAI010000059.1 coordinate 1,971, forward strand.
CAAAAGAGCTGTCAACCGGATAAAGACCGGTTATGACAGGCGCAGTGAAATCATAGAAAACATCGGGGATCACCACGGGGTCGGCTTCGTTGGCGGCCAGGTCCCGGGCCGTAATGGTTACTCTGTAGGAGACACCCTCCTCAATCTGAGGTACGATGTCCCGAAGCTCGAAACGATGATCCCCCCTGGTAAGAAAGGCCGTGTCCAGAGAGGCGGTAAGCGCCTCTCCCATAGCCGTGTCCTCTTCCATCCGTTGCCAGTTGACTCTGGCAGATGACAAGTCTTCGCTAAAGGATGTGATGAATTCCGGCCTGTTTGTCACCAGACCCGCCAGGGGCAGAAAGGCGGAGATCTTGGGGGGTGACTGGTCAAAGGAAACGCCGGCAATAACCAGAGAGTCGGAAGGATTCCCCGCCAGATCGCTCCCATGCACCCAAACATCGTAAACGGCACCATCCACAAGCTCGGGAGCGTTCCTTGGCAGCAAATACGGATGTTTCCCCGCCTTAAGCTCACTTCCTACCATTGGGACGGTGTGAGGCGTCTGGGGATCGCCAATTCCTTCTCTCCATTCCCAGACAAGCTCACCGGATGCCAGTTCTTCGCTTAACGAATACGATACCACGGGGGCGCTCACATGCTCCCCAGCCCCGGGTTTCACCCAGACGAACTCCGGCCGCAGGGTGTCATAGCGTATGCCGGAAACCTGAAAGGCCGGCCCACGGTTTCCGGCAAGATCCGTGCCCTGGAAGAAAACGGAGTACACCGTTCCATCGTTGAGATCAACGCGGTCGCCAAAGGAAACACTCTCATGCACCCCCTTTTCGACCGCCTCTCCCGATAATTCCACAACGTGAGGCGCGTTCGGGTCCCTCCTTCCCCGTTCCCATACCCAGAGAATCTCGGCCCTGGCCAGGGATTCGTGCAGGGTGAGCGACAGTTCCGGGACGTTAACTACGGGTGAAGAGTCTATTTCGTAGGTGGGCGGTGTCTCATCGTAGGTCACGTGATGAAACACCAATTCCCGGGCGGGGAAACCACTTTCCCCTCTACCGGTGAACCGGACGGAATAGACTGCGCCGTCCACCAACAAGGGTGCTTCCCGGACAAGAAGCCGTGGGTAATCCCCTCTCTGCATCTCTTCCTCGGCCAGGGACAGGGTGCGGGGAGATCCGGGATCGGCCTTTCCCCTTTCCCATTCCCAAACGACCCGGCCTTCTGTCAGGTTTTCCACAAGAGAATAGGACAGGACCGGTTGATTGATGAAAAAAGAGTCCCGGGGCGACGTCACGTGAAACAAGGAGGCCATGCCCTGTTCATCAATGGGGAGATGCATGACCAGCACCCGGGCGGAATCGTATTCCCAGATGTCTCTTATCCGGGACTCGCTGTCATACCCGTACAAGAGGCGGCGAACCAGCCTGTGACCGGGCATTCCCTCCCAGTCTTCCTGTCTGAGGCGGTCCTGGTCGTCATAGCTGAGCTTTACCGCCCCGTACAGAAACCCATTTACATCGAAAAAACGGTACACTTTTGGACGGTCTCCCGATTCGTATTCGATGGACGTGAACCTGTCATCGAAATCCTGAACTCTCTTCAACCCGTACACATGCCGGATGAACTTTTCAGACATGGGTTCACCGGGACCGAAGAGATAGGTCTCGAGGAGGGTACTATCCTGATCGAGAACGGTTTTGGAGGTCAGGACTCCCGTGATGGAGTCGTACTGGAACCATTCGAATTGTATCGGGACCCCTTTCTTCCGGTAAGAAGCTTTGGAAAGGACGTCGCCGTCACGGGAGTAACGGACTTCCAGATACGGCTTCCAGCCTATCTGTCTTTCTGTGATTTCCATGTTCCGCCGGAAGTCTTCCTCTGACCGGAAAAAGCGGACAGTGTCTACCTGGCCGGTCAACAAGACCAGGAAAGAGAGGACGAACAGGGAGATACTCTTCACAATTCAAGTTTACGCCTCCGGGGAAAGAGTGTCAAACTGTGTATTGGGGTCAGGTCTTAAATCTTAAGTACCCAGATGTCGGTCATCTTCCTTGTGCTTCTCCCCCCTTTTTCCTTGGCTAAACTTTTGATGGGTGGGCTCCATCTGTTTGTGGTTGAATCCTTGACTTAAGATTTAAGACCTGACCCCGACTACTTTTCTTCCGAAATTTCCACCGGGAATAAACAGGTTCAACCCAACCTTGATCTGAAGGTCGGCGATCCCTCTGAACGCGCTGTGGTACCAGACGCCCACGTCTGTGGACAACCACCGGTTGAAGAAGAACCTGACACCCCCTGTGGCCATGTACCCAATGTTCACATCGATCCGTCTCTTCTTCACATTGTACTCGTAGTTTGATTCCGTCTGGAGTTCAAACATGAGCTTGGTTTGTGGGTTGGACTCGATGTCGAATCCGAAGAATCCTCCTATGAGATTCTTCTGCTTTTCCGTCGAATCCTGGAAACCCGAGGCGTTCCAGTAGTCCACAGACAGTTCCTTCACTCTCACATCCGTCAGGGTCGCACCGCCGTGGAGACTCAGGGTCCACAGCCTCAGGGTCGATACCACATACATGGTCGTAAAACGGGTGTCATACCCGAGATTCTTCACCTGTCTACCATCCTCCTCCCTGAAACGCACACCTGCGGCTTTGATCACGCTTTCATCGCCAAGTACGTCCTGCCAGTTGGCGGAGCTTCGGAAGGCGACCGCCAGGGTGGGGAGATGCCAGCGGTTTTCGGGAATGAGCAGAAGTTTGAAGGCGGAGGTGGGAAACACCGTGGATCCCCTGGCGATGTTGGTCACCATCCCCACAGTGCTGAATTCCACTTCCGCAATATCGCCCAAACCGATACCGACTTTTCCCAGGAATGACTGGTCAGTGGCCACCCCAAAGGCCCCTCCGCCCACTACACGAATGTCCATGGACCCCAGAACCCGGGCCGTGGGGACGGAAAACAGTCTGGGGGGATCGATCCGTTCTGAAATAAACCTTCGCTTGAATCGTTCTCCCTTCTGATTCTCCGCAACCCAGTGGGATAACTCGTCGGCCATGGATTCCCCGCAGTTGGAGCAGAACCGGTTGGTGGCGGGGTTTTCAACATCGCACTCGGAACAAATCAGGGTCTCCGGTTGCTGACCGAAAGCGAACACCGCAAACAAGGCGACAATCACCAAACAGCCCGCTCTGGAAAAGGTCCGGAATGATCGATTCATTTCATACCTCCTTTCGTTCGGGATGACAGTCGTACGCGGGGATACTCGTTCAAACTCCGTGCCAACAGGATAAACTCATAGCCCCGGGCTCATACCGGCGCTATGGGAAGAGTCGATGGAGGTCTCAGCTTTCTGAAGGATTTTTCAGAAAACTGAGACTCAGAAACTGGACTGGAAGCCGAGTTCTACAAGCACTTTGTCATAGTATTGCTGGTTCCAGATAGTCTCGTTGTTCAGGATGCTCAACTGGAGAAAAAAGATCCTGTTTTCCGAAGCGGTTCTTTCCAGTTGGAGATACGTACGGTTCTGTATTCTCTCCTCAGGATCCCTGAAACCGCTTAGACCCTGGATACGGGGATACCGGTATCGCTTGTCCACCCGCTGATAGACCAGATGAAAGAAGTAAAGATGTCCCAGGCGACCGGATACGTACACCCGGTACGCTCCCAGATCGAATTCCCCGATGACACTGTTCGAATTGACAAACTGGAGGGCTCCCTGAATCCCAAAGACGACTTTTCCCCCGTAATGAAGGTGAACTAGACCCTTCAACGATTCGTCTACCTGGTCGAAACCCAGCCCCGTGAGTGTACTGTCCCTGGACAGGGCTAATGCTTCGAAGTCATCGTAGTCCACACTCCCCAGAATCGCTGCCGCCCGGGCCGAAATCCGGTCCGTGACTGCGTATTCCAGTTCGAACTCCACCATTCTGTCTGAAAACCGGAAAACCTCGGAAGGGACAAAGGCAGTGGTGCGGTAGAGGCCATTCACCTGGACCCTAAGGGCCCGGGAAGGGAGAACCCCGAACCCGGCCATCCCTTCTGACCACCCGTAACGTCGGGTCTGAAGGAAGAAGGCTTTGGAAAAATGTGCGAAATTGAATACGGAGTAGAAGAGGGGGGACAGAAAGTACCGGAATCCTGAATCCAGATTGACCGCCAGTTTGGACTCCTCCGGGATTCCACCGTCAAGGAAGAGATGGGCCATCAGGGTTCCGCTTCCACTGGCCCGGGAGCCAAGAACTTCATGTGACAGGCGGCCGCCAATCTTGAAACCTCCGCTGGAGAGAGGGTTGCCCAGCCTCTCCAGGACGTTGGAATCAAAATACGGGGAAACCTGATAGTGACCCGTGAACCCGGGCAGATCGGCGCCGGAAAGAAGCAGAATAGAAGCGAGGGAGAGCCTGGGGAACAGGAAGGAACTAGTAGGCCACTTCGTACCGGATCTTTTCAAGAAGGTCCCTGTACTCCCGCCGTTTGGACTCCAGGACAACAATCTCAGACTGGATGGGATCCACACGCAAGGCCATACCCAGCCGGTCATCGGGAGACACTTGTTTTTCGTGGGAGGAAATGCCAAGAGGAGATCTTTTTGAAAACGATCCTTCCTCCCTGTACCCATCCGGCCCTGAGGAAACATCAGCATCGCTAAAACCCTCAGGGGACGCAGCCGCGCCTTTCGAAACCCCGGACCCGGGATCGAACTCCGTTTCGGACAGCATCTTCAGACCCAGGTGGAATTCGTTGACCCGCTGGATAAGCTCCTGCTCCAAACGTCTCTCAGTGAGCAGGGAATCGAGGATTCCTATCTTGGCCACCAGCACCCCTTGGAGGTCCTTCAAAACCATGGCTCTCACCTTTTCATCGCCGAATTCTTGTTCCAGCAGGGACCCGTATTGGGGGAATTCTATCTCATTCTCCTGCCGGGACAGGATGACCTTCACCATGGAGACTCCAATCTCCTTTTCCGGTTCGGAAAGACCCTGTTGTCCCACGGATTGATCCAGCAGCGTCCTGTAGGCATCCCTTAACCGATAAAACGCGGTACGCCGGTTTTGATCGAGAAGCTCTATCTCCCTTTGAAGAGAACGAAGAGAGTCGGAAACCTCCACCTGTTTCCTCCCTTTCCGGGCCAGCCGCATCTTCGTGAACCACCCGGTAACCCAGGTGCTCTTCTCCTGTAGAGACTCAACCTCTTCCCGCAGGACAGATGCTTCATTTTCCAGACGATTCAGTTCCCCGTGGGCATGGTCCAATGCCTCATGGGCTGAAAGAAACGCCTGCCAGGCATCCTCCACTTCCTGAGCCCGTGGGGAGCCAAGAAGCAGTACCAGGACCACCATAAGATACCCCACCATCGCTTTTCCCTCACTCACGGTCCTCATCAGACACATCTGTAAGACCGTACTTTTCCATTTTGTAGTAAAGCGTACTGGTCTTGATCCCCAGGATTCTCGCCGCCCGCTGCTTGACGCCTCCTCCTTTCCTCAAGGCCCTGACAATCATGTTGTACTCGGTTTCCGCAAGAACTTCTTTCAGGTTCGTCCCGGTTCCGGCAATCGTTTCTTCTTCCTCATCCAGGTAGATATCATGCTTCGCGATGGTGCGCTTATCCGAGAATACCAGCATGCGTTCCAGAAAATTCTCCAGCTCCCGGATATTTCCTGGCCAGGCGTATTGGGTCAGCCGTTCCAGCGCTTCCCCGGTCAGGACGGGTTCCTCACGCCCCAGGTTCCGGCACTTCATCCCCATGATGTAGTCCACAAGCTCAGGAATGTCGGAAGGCCGTTCCCGCAAGGGAGGGACGTTCAGGGGGATCACATTCAGACGGAAATACAGATCCTCCCGGAACTGTCCCTTTTTGACGGCCTCTTTCAGGTTCCGGTTGGTGGCGGACAGAATCCTGACATCGGTGGAGATCTCACCGGTCCCTCCAAGTCTCTGGAAGGATTGGTCCTGAATGACCCGCAGAAGTTTGACCTGCATCTGGGAGGAGATCTCCCCGACTTCATCCAGGAGAATGGTGCCTCCGTCAGCCTGTTCAAATATCCCTCTGTGCTGGCGTATGGCGCCGGTAAAGGCCCCCTTCTCATGGCCGAACAATTCACTCTGGAGAAGGGTGTCGGTGAAGGAACCGCAGTTCACTGCGAGGAATTGTCTGTTGCGTCGACGGCTTTCTTCATGAATGGCTCTGGCGATGAGTTCTTTTCCGGTGCCGCTTTCCCCTGTGATCAACACCGGACTGTCCACCTTTGAAACCTGCTCGATCTGTTCGTAGATCTCCTTCATGGCCCTGGAGGATCCCACCATTCCGTGAAATGTGGAAACGGCTTCAATCTCGACGGACCTGACAGGAAGATCCTTTACTGTCTGATTCACTTTGGTCCGCAGCTCATCTATGGAAAAAGGTTTTGCGATAAAGTCTCTTGCTCCGCTTTTCAATGCGTTTACCGCCAGATCGATGGTGCCGTACGCCGAAATAAGAATCACGGGCACGGATGAATCGGATGCCTGAAACTCTTTCAGCAAGTGCATGCCGCTTTTTCCGGGAAGCTTTAAATCGGTGATCACGAGGCCGGGAGAACTCTCGTGGAACAGCCGGCTCCCCTCCTGTCCATCTCCAGCCGCCATTACCTGGTAACCCTCTTTTTCAAGAACAGTTTGGATACCCTCACACATGGTCCTGTCATCTTCTATCAACAGGATCGTGGTTTGACCGGACTTACCCATGAGACTCCCTGGGAAATTTCACCGTGAACCGGGTTCCCTTTCCTGCCGTACTATCAACAACAATCGTGCCATTCATTTCGTCCACAATGTTCTTGGCGATGGTCAAACCGAGGCCGTACCCTTTATCCCGGGTGGTGAAATATGGCTGGAAAATGTGATCGAGATCCGATTCGGGTATACCAGGCCCCGTATCTGTAAACTCGACACTCACCATGCTGTCGTTTTCAAGGACCCGGACGTCTATTGAACCCTCTTCTCTTACCGCCTCCAGGCTGTTCTTCAGAAGATTCACGAATACTCTCCTGAGCTTGGATTCGTCCCCCAAGACGGTCCCTCTCCCGGATAGAGAGTAGTGTACTTTCCTGTGTCTTACTTCAGGCAGAAGAATCCGGTATGCATCTTCCACTACGGTCTGGATCCGGACAGACTTCAACTCGCTTTTCACCGGTCGGGCGTAATCCAGGTACTCGGCTACGATTTGATTCAGGCGATGGAGTTCGGTGATGATTTTCTCCAGGTATTTCCGATGTTCGTCAGAGTTCCCTGAGAGATTTCCCTCCGTCAGCTCTTCCTGCAGGAGTCCTGAATAGATCTCCATCCCACCAAGGGGGTTCTTGATTTCATGGGCGATCGCGGACAGAAGCTGCTTGGTGGCGTATTCATGGTCCCTGATTTCCGAATGCATGTCGACCAGTGAACGATTCAGGTCTCCGAATTCATCGGATCGGCTGGAGTGAACCTGTGGGGAGTGAATGTTTTCGCGGATGGACCGGGCATACCGGGACAACTGCCGGACCGGTCGGATCAGGGATTGGGAGAAAACAAATGCCAGGCTCACTGCCACCAGGGAGGACAGCAGAACGATCCAGAAAACGCTTCCCACCATTTCCTCAACAACGGCCATGAAGGGAGCACCTCCCCAGGCCACAACCACCCCGGACATACCGCCTGTATCCCCCACGGTCACGGCGGCCGCTTTGAAGAATCCTCGACCGGGCAGTTCATAGACCTCGGATACGGCCTGCCCGGTTTCCGAATCTCCCAGCGCCAGATTTCTCAACAACTCTTCCACGGAGACGTCCCTTTCGGGATTTCTCTCAACCTTGAGAAGTTCGGTTCCCCTGCCGTCATAAACGATGAGTCCTTCAATTTCAGCAACCAGGAAGCCTGCCAGCTGAGCTTCGAGATTGTCCTGAACAGTGGAAAGAGAGGGCTCGTGGATGAGAACCTGAAGAAGGGTTCGATCCAGGTTTTTCGTTACCACTTCACATACGGCAAGGAGCCGCTTGTCCAATTCATTTTCCAGGCTGCTCCGTGTGTACCAGTACAGGGGAATAGAAAGGGCCAGGAAGGAAGCAAGAAGAATACCCAGAACAAGGGAAAGCACTTTGGTGCGGAGCTTCATGAGGGGTGGTCTCTATGTCATAAGGAACCCTGACCACACTAAGTTACAAGAGGTCACCAAACAGAACAACCCCCCGGGCCCTTTTCAGGACAACTTTTCGCAAACAAATGTTGTCCAAGTCCATACAAAAAGCCAAACTATGCGAGGGCAATCATGAAACACTCAGGCGTAATCGCGGTTTTTCTATCCTTCCCTTTGTGGGCGAGCGTGGACTTCGATCCCGATGAATTCCGGAACGTAACCATGCGGGCCATTCCGCTCACCCAGCCCCTTCGTATCGATGCCGTTCTAGACGAACCTCTCTATGATTCGCCCTCATTTAAGACCTTCATTCAACTCGATCCCCATAACGGGAAGCCTGCCTCGGAGAAAACGGAAACCTGGATCGGCTATGACGACGCCGCCCTGTACATCGGCGCCCGGCTGTGGGACAGCCATCCTGATTCGATCGTGGGACGCATGGGCCGTCGTGATGACGAGACGAATTCGGATCAGTTTCAGGTTGCCGTAGATTCCTATCACGATCAGCGATCGGCCTTCTTCTTTCTGATCAATCCGTCGGGAACCATCATGGACGGCACGATTTCCAATGACAGCTGGTTTGACACTACGTGGGACGGGGTGTGGGAAG
>JBHIAI010000178.1:0-2451 GCA_046861655.1 Fidelibacterota bacterium
CGGGATCCGGTGTGGATGATAACCACTACCTGGTTCTTCTCGAGGCCGAGCACGTCAGTAGCCTCCGGGTGGTAGATTTCCTCCACATAGTCAACTTCCAGAAAGTGGTTTCCCGAACCGAGGGTACCGATCTGCCTGGATCCCCTGTCCTTGGCGTGATTGCTCACTTTCGCGGGATCGGCTCCATCCAGGCGTCCCTGCTCCTCGATGAATTGAACGTCCTGGCGACTCCCGTAGCCCATTTCCACGGCCTGCCGGGCACCCTGGGCCAACAATCTGTCCAGCTGCTTGTGGCTCAGATTGGGAATGGCGCCGTGAGACCCCACGCCGGCAGGGATATCCCGGAACAGCTGGGCCAGAAGAGGGCGGATCCTGTCCCGGACATCTTCCACCGCGAGTCCGGTGGTGAGCAGCCGGACTCCGCAGTTGATGTCGTATCCCACGCCCCCGGGGGAGATAACTCCTTCCTCTGCGTCCATGGCGGCCACGCCGCCGATGGGAAAGCCGTATCCCCAGTGGATATCGGGCATGGCCAGGGAAAAACTGGCGATGCCGGGCAGGTGGGCCACGTTCTTCACCTGTTCCACGCAGGGATCGCCCTCAATCTGTTTCATCAACATCTTGCTGGCGTAAATACGTCCGGGAACCCGCATGGCTCCGGACCGGGGAATCTCCCACAGGTAATCCGAGATCTGTTTGAGCCGGGACTCGCTCATACGTCGAGGATGATCCGGGCGACCCATCCCGTCCCGGCGGTGTTCTGCCGGACCTGGAACTGGTGATAGGTGATGCCTTTGATTTCAGTGTGGAGGGAGTGACGACTGTCATCGAGAACCTCACCCCAGGCCTGGGCGCGGATCCCGTTGTCATCGAGGACCATCACGGCGAACCTGGAAAACAGCATGTCCTTCCGGTTGAAGCGGGACAGAAGTTCGTCCAGCCAGCTTCGCATGACCTCCTCTGGTTTTCCCGGGGCCACACGTACCTCCCAGCACGTACTGGGCTCAACGGTGGAAAGGTCTGTGATGACACTGAAAACCGCTTCACCGGCGTGAACCAGGAGATCGGCAAAATTCTCCCCCCTGACTTCCACCCCTACATCAGCGGTGTGGTCGATCAGGGCATAGTTTTTGTCCGCTTCGGCCATCTTTCCGGAGTCAATTTAGGCCGTGGTCCCCATATGTGCAACGGAAGGCTCGACGCCTTGGGTATGCCTTGACATTTTCTGAAGCCGGCCGTTAATTCACGGGTCATTGTGACCTTCCCATCCAGACCCGTCAGGGGCAACCACAGGCCGTTAGGTGACCTGGCCAGGGCAGGCATGTTCACCGCCCTGTCGGTGGGAAGCGGATTCGCCCTTCTCTTCGTTCCCAACGTGGAGCTTATCACGGCGGTGGTGTTTGTGAGCGGTGTATCTCTCGGCCCGGGATGGGGCTTGACCGTGGGCGTTTTGAGCGAGCTGGTTTTTAGCACGGCAAATCCTCTGGGATCCGGGCTGGTATTCCTGCCGCTTTTGGCCAGTCAACTGGTTGGAATGGGTCTGGTGGGACTCACGGGAGGCCTCTTGAGAAGGGGTTTCCGAACCCGGAACTGGCCCATGCCCAAAGTCATTCTGATCGGGGCGACAGGGGCCGTACTCACCTTTCTGTTTGATACTTTCACCACCCTCAGTTATCCCCTCGCCATGGGGTTTGAGTTCCGGCAAACGGCGGCCATCTACGTCACGGGGATGGGGTTTACAGTTTTGCATCAGCTGTCGAATGCTCTCATCTTTGCCACCGCCCTACCCCAGGTTTTCCGCCGTATCCATGTGGGAAACGAGGTCCCATGAAGCGCTCTTCCGTCTCCTGTGGGGATAGTCCTCTCCATGGCGCGAGGTTTCGTTTGATTCTCCTGGCGATCGCGCTCTTCTCGTTCATGCCGGCCCGGGTTGCCGGCGGCTGGGACGGTCCCCTCGGTCTCAAACCCGACAGTTCGGTGACGGGATCGCTCCCCTTCGATTGGACAGGACATTGGGGAATCACCCATACCTATGGATTCCCGGGATGGGGTCTGGATACTCAAAATGATGGGATCCTGCTGGATGGAAACTTCGCCCACTGGCATCGCCGGTATGCCTTTCCTTTCCCCCAACGGCTCCAACCTTGGGAAGAAGAGGCGGGGGCGCAAAGTGCCATCTGGTACCGGAGGGGTGACTACCACCTTGACGAATTCGCCATGGATATGGCCTACGGACTGACAGGGGGCCCCACCAGCCGGTTCCAGGGGATGAAACGCAATTTCGACGACCGGTATGGCCTTTTAGGACCCACACGCTTTCCCGGGGTCGGTGGGACCATCGAGCAGAATTACAGGCTTATGATAACGATGCCGGATGAATCCAACGCAGAATGGAGAATCTCCACCGCCTATTTCAAGACGACGGATTCGATTCCGTATCCGGGGGGTCAG
>JBHIAI010000060.1:0-10543 GCA_046861655.1 Fidelibacterota bacterium
GGGACTGCACAGGATATAAGAAAAGGGCCGGTCAACACCGGCCCTTTTCTTATGCTTCGAGACCGTTACGTCTCTACGCGATTCGATCCTACTTCACGTAGGTCATTCTCTTGGATACCATCCGGTTATTGAACTCCAGGCGGTAGATGTACATGCCTGAAGGCAAACCTGAGGCATCAAAGAGAACCCGGTAGTGTCCCGGAGATTTCGGTTCGTTAACCAGTGTTGCGATTTCCCGTCCAGCCAGGTCATAGACCACCAGTTTCGCTATGCCCGCTTCCTTCAAATCATACGGAATCGTCGTGGTGGGGTTGAAGGGATTGGGATAGTTCTGGCGCAGGGTGAATTCCACGGCAATGATGGGATTCCCCGGCTGATAGTCTATGCTGAGCCCCGGAACGATGGGTGGATCTCCCGGCTGAGCCGGATTTGAGTTGGTCCATTTCTTTACCACGCCGCCGTCAAAATCGGAGGTATAGGCAGTCATTCCATCCGCAGAGAACGCTAACCCTCTCGGGGCGTAGTATGAACCTCCGGCAGGAGGCGTATCTCCCACCGAGGGCGGATCGGTTGTACTCGCGTTATGTCCGATCGTATCCACGGCGAAGAAATTCTGGGTGGGATCCAGGCCATACCAGCCGGTGAAGTCATTGGCGCCCACGTTCCAGTAGGTCCCTACCCACAACAGACCGTTGTTGTCCCAGTCCATAGTCTGGGCCCACAGCTGTTTCTCCGTGGAGCCGTAGATCGTATCGACGAGAGCGTAAGGACCATCGGGACCGTTGTCACTGTGGTAGTGGAGAATCCCGTTGTACGTGGTGTAGATGGCGCCCACGTACACATCATTTCCATCAGGACTCGCCAGTACAGAGCGCTGGATGGTGGGAACGGTGTCCGTAACGGTATTGTATACCTCAAAATCTGAATCGAGGATAACCAGGGAATGATTGTTGAGCACGTGGGTAATGTAGATGAACCCATTCGTGTCCGCCCCTGCCTCCGTGAGGGCTGCGGCCCCTCCTGATTCGAAGTCATACTTGTTCATTCCCTCGCCGGTCATGTAATTGATCCGGTACAGGAATCCGCTACAGGTCAGGATGTTCCCGTCGGCATCCAGAGAGATACCCCGGTTATTGTAGATCAGGGTATCGGTGACCCCGCCCACAGTCACAGTGCTGATTGGGGAAAAGTCCGCCTGGGTACCGTCGGAGTTGTAGACCATTATGGCCGAGGCCGTCACCGTATCGGGATCGAAGGACAACGTGTCGTTTTGATAGTACTGGGTTATCCAGATCTTACCCTCCGGATCCACCACGACGCCGTGACCCAAGGGCCCTACGTAGAAATCTTCCTCGTAGGTCCACACCTGGGCAACGGCAAGACCGGACAGGGCCACGATGATGATCATTGCCTTTACCAATTTATTCATACATCACCCCCTTGTTTTGGGATTACGGTGGTTAGGAAAGAGTACTACTTTGTCTGTCTATTTCAAGTTACTTATCTCGACACAATAGGTCAATACAATTCTTCCAGGGGCCGGTCACCGGATAATCAGAAATTTCCGGATGGCCGTGTCTCCCTCCCTGTAGAGCAGTTCATTGGTGAACGGATCCCGGTAGTCTTCCGTTACCTCAAAATGGGCCAGGTACACCCCGCTGACCACCACCTGACGGGAGGACGTTACCGAGTTCCACGGTTCATCTCCGCTGCCGTCCGTGTGATGAATGGTCTTGATGAGATCTCCCCGTTCGGTGAAAATCCGGATGGTGCACCGGGCCGGGATGTTCAGGAACATGATCTTATCTTTTTCGCCCGTATACTGAAGGTCCCTGGCCGCAATATGGTAGGGATTCGGTACCACCCGGATATCATCGAGAGATCTCCCTGCCTGTCTCCTCAGGAAAGCCGGTTCGGTAGTCCGGGTATAGAACCGGCTGCTGTGAAGCGGTCCGGTGGGGTTTGCTTCTCCGGTGGTGTTGTTGGACCCGTCGTTGTAGGCGACGATGTAGTAGTAGTAAGAGAACCCCCGTACGGCGCTGACGTCATCGAATTGAGTCCCACCCGGATCGATGGTGGCAATCTGTTCGTACGTGGTATCCGGCCTGCCCACAGACCGGAAGATCATGTAGCCGGCGAAGTCGGATTCTCCTTCTGAAGGACTGGGACTCCAGCTGAGGGAGATTCTGTCCCCACCGGAGGTAACTTCAAACACAGAAGAGGGGAGGGGAGGCTGGGGAATGCCGTACTCCATGTCGAAATTCCTTTTGGCCCGGCCAAAGGTCTGAAGGATGGAGTCCTTCCCCGTGTACACCCAGGTATTCTTAAACACGTCTTTGTCGCTGGTTTCTGAACCGTCGGGAAGGGTGAAGGGACCGGAATCGCTGGGATCATCGTAGGCCCTTTTCCATCGTCTCCCGATCTGTTCGCACATTTCGCGGCTCAACCCACTGATCCCCTCCGCTTCCACGATAACGATACTGTCGCCGGGGGGGATGTCGAAGGGTCCGTAGGCGATCCAGACGTTGGTGCCACCCCCGTCATTGTGGATGGTGTAGGGATCGAGCCGGTGGGTAATCGATTCCAGATAGGTTTCATCCATCCTGTCAGTTCCCCCTGATCCTTCGCTGGGATACGGGTTGCCACTGAGCATGTCGTACACCTTGATCATGTTGGTCATATCGGAGGGGGTGATATTGCCTACCGATGGATAGGAATCCCCGGCGTGCCACCCAAGAACGGCAGGCTGGTACGGATCGTCACTTCTGTCGGTGACACTCTTATCCACATGAAGAATCGCGGTTCCCGCGTGATGGGGTGAAGTAAGACGTCCGTCGTGTCTCACATCGGGGGCACCGATATTATCGAAGGACACTCTTTCCGACTGACCGAACCAGCTGAAGCCCGCCCGGATCCAATCCACGATGGGATTCTCTTCGGTGATAGACTCCCCGGCGTGAAGAGGGTAGTCCTCGCCCCGCTTCGTAACCCAGGAGTGTTTGCCCCAGGATTGCTGGCCGTCTATGGCTATCGCCCCTTCCCGTGATACGCTGTACCGTGTTCCCCAGCCGATTCGGACACCTGTCAAGGTTTCGTTCAGCTCCCTTTCATCATCGAAGTCAACGTTTCCGGTATTCTTGAGAATGAATTCCTTGATGAAGTAATTGTCGTGGTATTGTTGACTGAACACCAGGATTCTCCGGGTCATGGTGAGTCCCAGGGCGGTGTTCACTACGTTGGTGATGATTCTGTCGGGAACCTGATCGGGATCGATCTCATCCACGTCCCCCACGTAGGGGGCGGTGATATTGTTTCCATCGACGAAAACGGAGGGAGATTCGAATTTCGCGGTCTGGGTGAGTTTCATGGGAAACAGGGAAGTCTGGACATACCCTTTGGATACGTAGGTCGCCCAGACATCCCAGTCCTGTCCCTGAGCGTCCGTGAAGTCCTGGGCGGCAATCCAGGCCCGTTTTATCACAGCGTTGTCCTGGAGCTGATAGTCCGCGGGCCAGATCAACCCTTCGTAGTAGGAATTGTTCCAGGCCCGCTCTGATCCGTAGGCGGAGATGTGACTCTGGAGGGACCCTACCCGGACGTACCGTTTTTCGTTTTCTCCCACCTGGGCGGTGAGGAAGGAAAGCGTTCCCAGGAAAACTGCGATCGTGAGGGTGTTCACTGGTTTGTCAAACGGACGCACATGCAGCATGACAGGGAGGGACCGTTCCTACGCATTACGAATTACGCAGTACAGCCATGCTTCGTCCCTTCGTCAAATTCAGGGCAGACAGGCTCAGCATGGCAGAAGGGATCGCAGTGGAGCGTGACTCGTCGGTCCACCTGAAACAGTGCGTCAGAAATTTGCCCGGACGCCGATTTTGACGTTCCTGGGATTCAAGAAGGTGAAGGAGGTGAGATTTGGCATGTCGATGTACGCTTTCTTATCCAGGATCTCTTTCTTGACCCAGCTGGCGTTCCTTTCCACCCATTCATCCTCAACGAACTGAAGGTACCGTTCCGTTTCGAGATCCCAGTACAGAACCTGGGGTTCCGGACTGGCGACGACATCCAGGCTTGACACCGACTGCATGGGTACGAAATCAACGTTGCTGCCGCGGTATTCCCCGATCTTGTCGTTACCCCTCTCGATTCCCTCTTCCCAGTCAAAATGGAGGGATTCCATGTAGTCCAGGTAATCGAATTGATCAGAGAAGCCGGCGTCGCTTAACAATTTGATGTTGAAGACATTCGAAATGTCGATGAACACCTGTATGTCTTGAGGACCCACCTGCACGCTCTTGGTCAGGCGGAGGTCCACATTGTGGTAGCTCTTCCACTGAACATTGTCCACAACTCCCGGCTCATTATTGGGATTGTAGGTGGTAATGGCTCCGGCTCTCCACGCGGCGAGAAAATTGAGATTCCATCCTCCCAGGGGATAGACACCGTTGAAGCTGGGTCCGAACGACCCCGGAGAGTGGAAGTCGAGCACAGTCCTCATAAAGGGCCTGGGATGAGGCCTTTCCTGATAGGGGTTCTGTCTCAGGTATTCCCTCTGTTTGTTAGGATCCTCATAGTATTCCGTAAGTCCAAAGTACCCGAAGGTTCTCACTTCATAGGTGTAGTTGATAAATCCGGTCACCCACCTACCCATCCGCTTGTCGAGAGTCAATTCCAGACCGCGAATATCTTCGTAGTTGTTGTCTGCGGCCCTCAGGTACTGAACGGAGTTGTTGATATTCTGGTATGAAATCCAACCGTGTTCGTTCGTCACATCCTTATAGTATGCGGCCAGGGTTACAAGGTACCGGTTGGCCAGGCTGTGGGCATACCCCAGTTCATAGGCAACCGTTCTCTCAAGAAGGAGATTGGGTTCTCCGATGGAGGTGACCAGCCCGTTGTATTCGCGTTGAATCCTAAACCGGTAGGATGAGGCCGGTTCCTGGCGAAAATGACCGTAGTTGAAGTACAATTTCGAATTCTGTGTGATGGGGTGGGAAACTCCCAGCCGGGGACTGAGGCTCCACCGGGGTTGTGCGTCGTCCGCGGGTGCCTCCTCCTCGATAAGGTGACCGTTCCCTTCCTTGAAATAGGGATCATAGTCTTCAAGATCATACCGGGAGGAGTTGGCGTCCGAGTAATCCAGGCGAACGCCCAGATTTGCGATGAACCCTTCGAACTCCAGTTTGTCCTGGGCATAGATCGCCAGTCGAAACGGTCGAACCCGGTACACCTGGTCTCTGGTCCAGGTGGTCATGGAAGGGCTTTCGGTGGACGACCTGATGTTGAAGTCGTTGAGCGTCAACTGAAGGCCGGTCTTAACCTGGTTGGTCATGTTCACCTGGCTGGTATGATCGAAACGGAGGGTGGTGGTTGACACGGTGGTGGAATCCCGTCCCAGGTTCATCCAGCCGCCAATCCTCATACCATCGATCCCGGTGACCCCGTACCCCCAGTAGCCGAACGGTGCCTCATCCACAAGATACCCGGGAACGATTTCAAACTTTCTCGAGGTGTCGCGGGGGGCCATTTCGTAGGTGTTGTAGTGATTCCTGTTGTGCTGAAGGGTGATCTCGTAGAAAGAACGGGAACTGAGCACCCGGTTTACTCTAATCCCCAGAATGGTCCGGGTGATGATGCTGGGGCTGAACCATCCTGGCATATAGATAATGCTGTTCCCGGAGCTGCTGGTTACGTAGTTGGCGACTTCGTAGGGAGATCTCAGGACATACCCAGTGGGTGTGGTCGTCCACTGGTAGGGGGAGACGGATTGGATTTTTCCATGCATCCCGGTGAGGGTCAATCTTGTATTCGGGTTGATGTCCGCCGTGAGTTTCAGACGGCCGATGTTTTCGTCATAGCTTTCCCGGGAGAGGGGGAAGATGAACATCTCTTTTACGTCCCGGTAGGAGAATTGAAACCGGAGACCGCCCAGAGAACTGGATATCCACGGCACAGGTCCCCCCAGGGTGATGTCCAGGGTATGATCCGGCTTCTCGATATTGCTGGACCGGCGATGCTGCCACTTGAAAAGTTGTCGTGCCCCTTCGGGCGTAAGGTCATTGGTGGGATCGTTATCCTGGAGGGTTGCCTCCGAAACAGCATTCCAGCCCTCAAAAGTGGGGTATTGTCTTTGGGTATAGGCGTCCCAGGCGCCACTTGCTGTACCTGTGTAGGCCACCTCTGGATCAAGATACGGTCTCAGGAAGTACGTACTGGGATCGTTCACAGACGGCCCGAAATGCTTCCTTCCCGGTGGGTCGATTCGCAGGGTGAACGATCCTGAGTAGCGGTCCCGGAGAGCGTCTTTTGTCACGATATTTATGATTCCCGACCGTACGTCGCCGTACTCTGCGTTGAATCCTCCGGTCTGGACCTGGACTTCGCTGACGCTGTTAAAGCTGACGGAGGTGTAGGGATTGTTGGATCGTTCGTCATTCAGTACGATTCCGTCCACCACGAACGCCGTCTGGCGGGCGCTGCCGCCCCGAACACTCAATCCCTGAATCCCCGCCTGAAGACCGATGACTTCGGTGACGTCGAGGATCGGCATGGTCTCGATGGTTTCTGAGGCCACATTCAACTGGCTGTTGGAAACGTCCGGGACCACCACCGGACGTTCGGCAACGATGGTTATCTCCTCCGCAGCCAGGACTTCGGTTTTCATTCGAATGTCAAGAGTGGTAGTCTGTCCCATCACCACAACCACATTCCTGGCGGTTACATCGGCGTATCCGATCATGGAAGTCTTGAGGGTATATTCGCCCGGGGGTACGTTCAGGATCACATAGTAGCCGTTGTCATCGGTGGCCGCCCCCATAGCCGTTTCTGAAAGGATGACGTTGACGCCCACCATGGGCTCCCCGGTCTGGTCGTCTGTGATCCTCCCTGCGATTTTCCCCGTGATTCCCGCCAGGAGAATACCGGGGAGGAACAGGAGTAGACAGACGAAGGGGTGGGGTTTCTTACGGGGGTAACCGGGGACGGTCTGAAGGGCCCTACTGTCTTCCATAATAAGGCGCGCCCTCGCGCATCATATTGACCTTCAATACCCTTCTTTCGGCCGCATCGTCGCTGTGACGATTGACGTACAGATGTTCCCCATTGCCCCAGGAGAGCCAGCTGCCAGGGGAAGTGAGTACCGTTGAATAGAAGGGTTCGGGTGTGGAAGTTTCATGAGGAGTTTGAAGGATGTACAGGGCCTCGTCCCTGTCCACTCCGATGAACATGTCTCCGCTGGCGGCGAAGGTGATAGCCTGGATGGCGGGCCCCAGATCCCCGGCGAACGTCCCCCAGTCAAACACGAGCTCGGCGTCGCCCAGGGTAGCGCCACCAGTGATTTCATGTCTCCAGATGCCCTCTTCCGTGAGGGAGGTCCCGGTGAGATAGACATGGCTGCCGAAAACGCGTACGCAATTGAATTCCATGTCCTCGTCGTACCGCGCCACCGTTGCCGTATCCCCGCCGGGCGTGGCCAAAAACACCCTTCCTTTCTTTCCCGCCGCGTACAGGTTCAGGTCGGCATCGAAATCGAAATCCGAGACCTTTTCTTCAAACTCCACGAATGTCTCCCGTGAAAAATCATCGGGATTGATCCGGTACAGGACGTCCCGATTGGCCGCGAAGTACAGAAAACCGTCAGGTCCCATTTTCATCCCTGTTGCGGTCAATGGGGGCCCACTCCAGGTGGCGTACGTACTTTTCTCTCCCGACGTATCCACAACCGTGATATTCCGGGAATAAAGGGAGACGTAAAGGTTTTCCTCACTGTCCATGGCCATGGCGTTCACATCGTCGAACTCTCCGAATCCACCGTATTCCTCCACGGCGGCTTCCAGTTTGTAGGGGGAATACTCCGCAAACTCGAATGCCCCGGCCACGGCAACCTTGATGGTGATGGAATCTCCCGTGAGGTCCGGTACCTGCACCTCCAGTTGGGTCTCACTGCCGGTGAGAAGGGTAGCTACCGAGCCATCAAAAAAGACCATATTATCATCAAGGACGGGAGAGAAGTTTTCTCCAATGATCGTCACTTCCCCTATTCCTGCCAGGGAGCCGTCCACAGGCTGGACCGCGGAAATGGAGGGTGACGGGTTTCCGGTGTCACCGGGGTCCCAGATGTTTTCAGGATAATCGGGTTCCTCGCACCCGATCAAGACGAGCGCGGCGACGAACGAGAAGATCAAGGTTGGCTTCATCAGATTTCCCTCAAATGTCATGATGGAAGGGTTTTCATAAAGAGAATTGGAGAGACAGCCTGTCCACGTTGCCAAAAATTCCGAACGGGGTGGAGGAATAATCCACAGCGAGAAGAACATTTCCCAGGCGTTTGTGGAGACCCACACCCATTGTCAATCCCCTCTCGTCCCGGTGGAACAGGTACCCACTTCGAACATCAAGAATATCGGCCAGGGTGTATTCCATTCCCAGGTTGATGTACTCGGGGTATGACCGGGGGTGAACCGCGTCCAGGGAAACTATGAGAGACTGAAACCCCTGGGCGGCTGGGAAA
This sequence comes from Fidelibacterota bacterium, assembly GCA_046861655.1. GTDB lineage: Bacteria > Fidelibacterota > Marinisomatia > Marinisomatales > S15-B10 > JBHIAI01. The sequence goes on from JBHIAI010000060.1 coordinate 8,513, forward strand.
AAATCGAGAACATCCATGGACACACCGATGCGGAACGTCAACGGGAGTTGAAACCCCTCGGATTCGAACTTGATTTCTTCTGAAAAATCCCGGACGGACATTCCGAAGGCGAGGCTCTTGAATCCGGTAAAATATATGGTTCCAAAGTCCAGCGCGAGGGCCGAAGCAAGGTTCTTGATGACAGTCCTGGTCGTGTCCGTGACGGGTATGACGCTGTTCCCATAGTAGGCGTGGGCGGATTTGATATGGGCCCCTACCGAGAACTTGTCGGTGAGGGCTCTGGCGTACCCCACGCCGACGCCGAGGGCGGTAGGTGTGAATATTCCCGTATCCTCATAACCTTTTTCATTCTCAGCGACTCGGGTACCGTAGAAATCTCCGTAGTCGACCGACAGAATGCTGAAACCGATCACCCCGTACTCTCCTCCCGAAGGCCGGAAGGAAACGCTCAGAGAGTTGTGCAGAATGTCCGCGATCCACCGGTTCTGGTTGAATCTCACGTCCACAAGGTTGGGGACTCTCGCCATACCGGCGGGATTGAAGAAAAGGGAAGTGGAGTATGCTTCCATGGTAGTCATGGCTTCGCCCATACCGCCGGCCCTGGCATCGGAGGTAACGCTGAGAAACTGGAATCCCGTCTGAGCCAACTTCTTGTTCTGACCGGCCAGCTGGGATCCCCACGCATGAAAGATGAAGATCATGAAAAGCCGGGTACACATGAGTCTGTCCATCGGTTTACTCCAATTTGCAGGCTATTCTTCCTCTAAAATAACCACGTGAAAGGATCTTGTGGAGGCAACAAACCGGATCAGGTATCCTTCCCCCGCTGAAAGCTCGTAGCCCAATCGTGTCCTGATTTCAGGGGCGAAGGCAAAGGTCTCGAGGGGAAAAACGTCCTGACTCACTTCGATTTCCGTCCCGCCGTCATCCATCACGGCCATGGAAACGATGTCGTCATAGAAGAAAACCAGGGTTCCCTCTCCCATCGTCCCTTCCGCGAGATTCAGAGCCACGTACGCGGTATCTCCGGGCATCCCGATTCTCCAGTTCACCTGAAGGGAGTACATCAGGACTGAATCAGCGATTAGCGAATCCAGAGTATCTGAAACTGAGGCGCTTACGGGCACAGCCAGGGTATCTCCCAGGAGAATGGTTCTGGCCTCGCTATCCAGGGGTCCCAGGGAAAACTCTTCTTCCTGGAAGGCGTCGGGAAGAATCTCCTGACACGAGACGAAGAGAAGTAGTCCCAGACCTGCAGCCACCGGGACGATTAGCCTTTCCACTTTGTTTTTCCTTATCTTCATGTTACACCAAGTCTGCCTCTCTGTGCGTACCGAGTTTTCGGGTCAGTTTCACCGGATAATGATGAATTTCCGGATGGCGGCGTCTCCCTTCCTGTAGAGCAATTCTCCGGTGAAAGGATCGATGTAGTCCTCCGTTACTTCGATATGAGCAATGTAGACACCGCTCACCACCACCTGTCTTGAGGATGTGACGGAATTCCAGGCCTCATCTCCGCTCCCGTCCGTATGATTCAAGGTCTTGATCAGGTCGCCCCTTTCCGTATAGATCCGGATGGTACAGAAGGGGGGGATGTTGTAGAACATGATCCTGTTCGGATCGCTTTCCCCGAATTGCAGTTCTCTGGCCTTTATGTTAAAGGGATTGGGGACGACGCGAATGTCTGCCAGTTTATCTCCGGCGGGTCGCTTGAGGGATGCAGGCTCGCTGGTCATGGTATAGAACTTGCTGCTCACCAGAGGGACCCCCGGGTTCACGTCGTTGGCACTTCCGTCGTCGAAGGAAACGATGTAGTAATAATAGTCGAATCCCCGGATGGCATCCGTGTCGTCGTATTCATGAACGATGGTATTCGGGGTACCCTGTCCGCATTCGAAAACAAGTTGGTAGGTCGTGTCGGGCTGGTGAATGGCCCGGTAGATCCTGTAACCCACCGCGGGATTGACGGGATTCCTTTCCGCGTTGTCTGACCAGGTCAGCGTGATCCTGTCGCCTCCGGAATTCACCTGG
>JBHIAI010000179.1:0-2420 GCA_046861655.1 Fidelibacterota bacterium
GCATCGATCCCATGAGGTACCTGACGACCTGGAATTTCAATAACCTCCCACCCGCTGAACGAAGAAGATTCTACAGAGAAAGTGGACTTCCCGACGGACGAGCTCTGAGGGAATACTGGTTTCACGCTGTAGACAGGGAGATCGAAATCGCCCCCGGGGTGTACTTCCCCGCCTGGACGTACAACGGTCAGGTCCCGGGCCCTACCATACGGGCCACCGAAGGCGACCGGATCCGGATCCATTTCTTGAATCAGGGAACTCGACCCCATACCATGCACTTCCACGGGTTCCATCCAGAAGAGATGGACGGCTCCATGCCTGAACATTTCGTGGCACCGGGGGATTCCTTTCTGTATGAATTTGACGCAGAACCATACGGCCTGCACCTGTACCACTGCCATTCCACCCCCCTGACCCAACACATTCACAAGGGTCTGTACGGCGTGTATATCATCGATCCTCCAGAAGGAAGACAAAACGCAAACGAACTGATCATGATGATGAACGGTTTTGACACCAACTTCGACGAAGAAAACGAAATCTACGCAGTCAATTCTATCGCCTTCTATTACATGGACAACCCCATCCTGGTCCGGCTTGGGGACCTCGTACGGATCTATGTGGTGAATATCCTGGAGTTCGACCCCATCAACTCCTTTCACACCCACGCCCATTTTTTTGATGAATTCAGGACCGGAACCCGAACGGAGCCCGATAACTTTACCGACACCATCGTCTTGGGTCAGGCCGGTCGCTCCATCCTGGAACTTCGATTCAGGTTCCCCGGGGAGTTTATGTTTCACGCCCATAAGACTGAATTCGCCGAACGGGGCTGGATGGGATTATTTAAAGTGGTACATGAAATTCCATGACTAACACCCTGAAACGGTGGCTGTTGGGCCTCTTTCCTCTTATTCTGCTGAGCCTTCTGGTTGGCTTGTTCCTGGTTGTCGGACCCCTGGGTCTATTCCGGACAATTTTGCCCCCGAACCAGGAGGTGTTTGTGGAGAGGACTATTCTGACTGAGGACGCAATCACCCTTCACGTGGTAAACGAGGGTCCCGACCCTGTCGTTATCAGTCAGGTGATGGTCAATGGAGCGTTCTGGCGCTTCGAAATCACCCCGAAAACCCCCGTTTCCAGGCTAGGCCGGGCCGTTATTCGAATCCCCTACCCCTGGGTGGAGGGAGACACAGAACACATCACTCTGTTGACGGCGGAAGGGGTGACTTTTGACACGGAGATAGAAATGGCCACCCGGTCTCCCAGTCCAGACCCCACCTACTTTGCCACCTTTGCTCTATTGGGAGTATATGTGGGAGTAGTCCCGGTCTTCCTGGGACTGCTCTGGCTCCCGTTCTTGCGGGGACTTCCGGGGGTGTGGTACCGGTTCATTCTTTCCCTGACAGTGGGGCTTCTGGTATTCCTGGGGGTGGACGCGTTCTCTGAAGCCGTGGAGTTAACCCGGGAATCTCCCTCCAGCTTTCACGGTGTGGGAGTGCTCACCATTGGGGGGCTGCTCTCTTTTCTAGCCATTTCCGCTATCGGACAGGAAAGTCGCAAGAGGGCCGGAAAAACTACCGATGAACACATGGGACTGGTACTGGCCTTCCTCGTAGCCTTCGGAATCGGCGTTCACAATCTGGGAGAAGGGCTGGCCATTGGCGGAGCCTATGCCGTTGGACAGGCAAGCCTGGGAGCCCTTCTTGTCATCGGCTTCATGATTCATAACGTCACTGAGGGAGTGGCCATCGTGGCTCCTGTTGCCCGGTTCAGGCCCAGGGTATCTCATTTGGCCTTCATGGGCCTCCTGGCGGGGGGACCGACCGTTCTGGGGACCTGGATCGGGGGCTTCGCTTATACCGCCATCTGGAGCGTGTTCTTCCTGGCTGTGGGATCCGGGGCGGTATTCCAGGTGGTGGTTCAGATTGTTCGCCAGATGCCGCGTGGATCTGAGGATTCTGTCGTTACAGCCGGAAACGTGAGCGGATTTCTTTTGGGATTGGCTGTCATGTATGTCACCGGATTGTTCGTCACAGCTTAGGGGAGGTTGGTATGAGCCGGTCAACAAAAGCGCTCAGCCTTACTTTCGGGGTCTTTCTGATTGGTCTGGCGGGCATTCTTTTCATGGGTGCCAGAGCCGGGGCCAAAGATGAAGGCACAGAGGTGCATAGGATTTCCGTGGTTGCGGAAGGAATGGCGTTCCGGGTGGAAAGGACTTCCGGGCCGGGGCTCACGGTTTCAGGTGACCTCAATCCCACTTTGCTTCTGCCCCACGGCGACAGGGTGGAGATCGAGTTCCGCAATGACGATCCAGGGTTTATTCACAGTTTTGTCCTGAAGGGATTGAAGGACCGATCCACCCGGGACTTACACTACGGGGAATCGGAGGTTATCGGAGTCATCATTCCCGATCAAGG
>JBHIAI010000180.1:0-2406 GCA_046861655.1 Fidelibacterota bacterium
GGCCACCCTGAGCGCCCTTCGTCTGGCCAGGGCTTTCACGGAAAGGGACAGGGTGGTCAAGTTTGAAGGGTGTTATCACGGCCACGCCGATCCTTTCCTGATGAAGGCAGGATCGGGCTCCCTGACGTTATCTGTACCTTCCAGTCCAGGCGTTCCCGAAGGGGTGGCCGCCGACACGTTGATCGCCGATTACAACCATCTGGATTCCGTGGAGCGGCTTTTTGACCGGCACGGGCCTACCATCGCGGCCGTCCTGGTGGAGCCGGTGGCGGGGAATATGGGGTGTGTCCTTCCCGGACCGGGATTTCTCCAGGGGCTTAAGAAATTGACCGAGGCCAACGGAGCCCTTCTTATATTCGACGAAGTGATGACGGGATTTCGGGTTTCACCGGGCGGAGCTCAGGAGAAATTCGGGATTTCCCCGGATCTCACCACCCTGGGAAAAGTGATAGGTGGGGGTTTTCCGATCGGTGCGTTTGGAGGTCGGCGGGATATTATGTCGCTTCTGGCTCCGGAGGGTCCGGTCTACCAGGCGGGAACCCTTTCCGGAAATCCCGTGGTGGCGGCGGCGGGGTTGAAAACCCTGGAAATAATATCCGAGGTCGGGTTTTACCCGCGGCTTTTTGACTTTACGGAAAGGTTGGTAGGTAGCCTTAAAGATCTGGCCCGGGGGAGAGACGTGGCACTGGAGGTCAATCTGTCGGGCAGTATCTTTTCAGTTTTCTTTGCTGAACAACCCGTGACCGATTACGAAGGGGTCGTGGACTCCGACCGGGAAAAATACGCAGCAGTCTTCAACAGTCTATTAAGTGAGGGGATCTATTTCCCCCCCTCCCCCTATGAATCGCTCTTTACTTGTGCCGCCCATGACGAAAAATGTCTGGAGAAGACGCTGGAAGCCTTAGAGACTGCCTTGACCACTCTTTGAGCCTGAAGCACAGCATGACACTACGATCATATATCAAGAAGCTTCCGGCGTCGCGACAGCAATGTCATGTATTTTTCTCTCATTGCGTCTGACAGAAAGCTCACTCCAACCAGACCTTCCCAGTGCGGAAAAGCGGCAGAGAATTCCGAAAGAATTTCCTGAACTACAGGTTCTCGCAGGCCGAGCCGTTCATTTCCGAAATAGGTAACCAAGAGAGACCGGGTGAAGTTTTTCTTTCGTCCGTCCAGCGGTAATGCAAATTCCTCGGTGGTTGCAGGGAGAACAATCGTCGTATTCAGAAGGTCATAGGCGGGCGACAGCTCAATCTTCTGATCCCGTGTGATGAGCGAGAAGTTCTTCAGATGCATATCCTCATTCCCGACCAGGAAACTGAAGAGAGTCAATCTGAACAGTTTCACCTTCTCCACGAGCGGAAACGTACAGAACTGATTGATCACTGATGCAACTTGTTCCATGCTTGAACGATACTTTGTATCCCGTGTACGTCCCAGGAGCTGGGCGAAGTCCTCAACCGCAACTTTTTGATTCTTTCCTGCGCGGTCAAAGCGTTTGATGAAGTACGTCAAGGATCCGTCTTTTGAATAGATCAGTCCGTGGAGGGGAACCTCGATCCCCACCAAGGCGGCCATTCTCATTGTGAGATCTTCATTCAGGGGAACTTCGGGAAATTCTATTTCCGGTTTCAGGATATACTGTCCGTCCCGATCAGCGATCTCAAATACTTGCTCTTTAGTATTAAGGCGTGCGCTGAGCTTCGGCTGTATGCCCTTGATGGACATTTTGGAAGCCCTTGCGACGGCTTCACTCCGTTGCTCTTCGGCTGAATATGGCAGGTTGTGAAGGTCCCGCAGTCCCGGCGCGAGCCGGCTCAGTCCTTCGGCAGAGTAGCGCTGACCTGGAGGAATCTCCTGATATGTGATCGGACAGATATTCATGAAGCTTCCACCACTGTCGTAGCACCGACAAGGTCTTGCCCTACTGTGACAAGCTGACTGAACAGATCATCCCTGTCAATTTTTCCCTGACGGAGGAGTCCCTCGAGCATCACCCCCTCAGGGAGCAACCCCTCAAAGAACGGAGGAAACCGGTCAAATCGGTATTCATGTTTGTCAACAGGCATCGTGAGAGAAACAGGTTCCCCCTTGTAGCCTTCGGCGTACCGAAAAATATAGTCACGCCCTCGTTCATGTTCTTCCAGGACTCCCGCAGGTACCCCATGAACAAAGACGTTAGCTCTCCTCATTTGATTCCTCTTTTTCGTACAGGCGCATGAGAGGGCTTTCGAGTTTCAGTGAAACATTGAGTGCCGAAAGGATCTTCATGAGCGAGTCAAGCCGGACCGATTTTTTCCCCTTTTCGATGTCGAACACGACCGTCTTTCCCATGCCTGCGAGCCGGGCCAGTTCCTGCTGGGTCAGACCGGCTTTCTTCCTGTGATACAAATCGATTCTTCCAAT
>JBHIAI010000061.1:0-10417 GCA_046861655.1 Fidelibacterota bacterium
CAGGTTGAGGTCGTAACGGAAATGTGCTCACCCTGGACGATCTGGGAATGGCAACTGGTACACCGGAGTTCCTTTCCCCTGCGGAGTTTGATAAGGTGGGGCCGGTGGTCGAAGAGAATCCCTTCCTTGAAAGGTACGACTCCCTCCAGAAGGCTCTCCTCGTGACATCCGGAGCGCAGACAGCTTGCATCCTCGATTTCCGCCCAGGGCTTGCTCTTCTTGTAGACACCGGTAAAATAGTTTACCACCATGGAAATGGCGGTGAACTTGCCCCTGACATGGGACTTCCAGCCGGGAGGGTAATGGCAGTCGGTACAGGTAACCGATGAATGGGTGGACGTCTTCCAGGCCTCCACGTACGGCTCCATGTAATGACACGTGGAGCAAAAACCGGGACGGGAGGTCCACTCAGCGGCGCCGTATAAGATGATACCGAGCAGCACAAGGCCGCCAAGAACGACCCCCGACCACCGGAGCAGGGTCTTATTCATGGTCCAACATCCCCTGCGTCCCGGCCGGTCAGACTGTGTCGCTCGTGGGAATGGCCCCCTCCATCATTCATCCATGTCCGGAGGATACGGATGGGCGATCTGCTCCAGGAATTCGTCGAACTTAAACCCCTTGAAGGTAGGGCTCTTTTCGTTGTGGCAACCCAAGCAGGTTTCTTCATCCGGCATCAACAAGCCGACTTCGGCCCTATCGAGGGTTCCTTCGTGAATCTCCTCCATGGTGGACTTGGACTTGTACGCACTCCCCGGACCGTGGCATGCCTCGCATCCAACCGCCTGCAGTCCTTCCATCCGTCTCACCGCCTTCCTGGCTTTCCTGTCTTCCGGATCCGGATTCCAGAAGGCCTCATCTTTGACCTCGTAACCGCCACTGTCATACCCCGTTGTGTGGCACACCAGGCACTCCGGTGCCTCATGGGCCGGACCTTCCAACTTGATTCCTCTGGCAATCTCCGCTGCTTCCTCGGTCTTTAGTACCTCGAAGGCACCCGCATGAGCACTTGCTTCCCACACTTTGTACTGGGCGCCCTTCTTACTGCTGGAATGACAGATCTTGCACTTCCGGGAGCCCACGTATTCGAAATCCTGGGACCAGGCGAGACCCCCTGTCATCAGAAGAATCACCAAGATCTTTGTCATAGATCCCTCCTTATGGTTTTGATTCATCCCCCCAACCACTCGTCAATATCTTCCGGGTCGTGGCAGGCGGTGCACGCCCTGGTTTCCCCGGCTACTCCCCCGTCCAGATTCTCCCCGTGGCACCGGGCACAGTCCTCAAATCCCCGGCTCCGGGCCTGATTACCGTGAAAAACGGTGCTGTCGGGAGTCAATAACCACACCCTGGGATGAGGATGCCCGCTGGGTCCCCCTTCGTGACAGGTGTAGCAGGAGACTCCACTGGTGCCTCCCTCGTAATCTTCCCCGTGGCATCCCTGGCATCCTCCGATTCCCGCGGATACAATCCTGGCCATGTGAGAATTGTCGTTGCCCGGATCCAGCCACGACCCTGGATGGACAGTGGGCTCCCCTTCCTCCGTACAACCCCCCGAAAGAATGAGAACCAGGGACAGCACAACAGTGCAAAATGGAAAGTGCAAATTGGAAAGTGCAGAATTATCCAGTATCCCTCGTGTTTTCACTTTTGCATTTTTCATTTTACAATTTGCCTTTTGAAATGAGCCGTCAATGGCACCGCAGACAGGTGCCCGTCTCCGGTTCATGACAGGCCAGGCACACCTCTGGTTCATCCAGAGCCGCAGCGGCGTGTCGCCCTCCATCCTCCACAATCCCGGGCAATCCCACCCAATCCGAAAGATTATGATCCATGGGCATCACCGGATTCTGCCTGTGGCAGTCCTGGCAATAGGTCCGAATCTCGTGACAGGTCGAACAATCTGTGATGCCGCTGCGGGCGTCAAACCCGTGATTGAAAAGATAGGAAACCGGATGGATGTTTGCCTCAAATTGCTGAAGCTGGTGACAGTCGTCACAGGAGGCTTGAGTGTGACAGAGCATGCAGTTTTCTTCGGTAACCGGGTTCACCCGGGATCCATGAACCCACATCCAGTCCGCCATGTGATTATCCGGTCGGACCGATGAATGGCATGACCGGCAACCGGCTTCCTCCCACACGGGGGGGGCGGCAAGACCGTCATCCGCATAAATGGTTCCGTGACAGTCACTACAATCGGGCCGTTTTGCCAGGTGAAAGAGGTGAGAAAATACCGGGCCCGATCTTGAGGGTCGCTCCCGGTAGGTCATGGGATTCTCCGGGTCGGCATGGCAGGCAGAACATTCATCCGTGGCCAGATCCCCGTCATGGCATTCCAGACAAGATTCCTCTTCCGGCAGGAGACGGATATCCAGGGAAACGGATTCCTCGACCCCTTCGTGGCACTGGGTACACTCCAGTTCCATCTCTTCCACATGAAGCTGATGAGGAAAGATAATTCGGTCCCGCTCCTGGGCACTTAGGAGGAAAACGGATATCAACATCCAAAGACTACAACGTCCCATGGATCGCCAGTCCGCCCCTCCCGTCAAGATCATAGTAGGGGTTTTTGTTCACCTGTCCAAACACCCGCACAACCACCTTCTTCAGAGGATTCCACGAAAGCCAGCCGTACAGTCCAGTGGCCGTCCCGCCCGGGCGGGAGACAAGATCCCCGTAGTCCACGGCGTTTACAGTAAGCTGAACCCCCGAGGTAAGTGAAGAGAATATTTTCTGTTTGGTTCCCGCTCCGCCCCCGAACAGTCTCCTGTCTCCCTGGATTCCGGCCAGGGCTGTAAGCTGAAATCCCTTCACGGTCAGCGTACTTGAGACATAGGAGGCCGGATTGTCGCCCATCCGGTAAATGAGTTGATTCCACCAGGTGACGCTGCTACCCACTGGCGACATAGCACCCAGGGTTACCGCCGCAGGCACAACCGTTTTTTCCTTCACCCACGGGTAGGGGCGGGCAGTGGGCAGCCGTTTATTCCTGACGCCCAGCCTGAACCGCTGATTACCCACATTCGTTGACGCTGATAGACGAACATAGTGAAGGACATTATCGGCAAGATTCCAGGCCATGGCTGTCGAAATCCTTACCTTTCTCAGCACAACCCCGTTCCAGCTGGACCCCACGTACGACACCGTCCCCAGGGTGTCATGGTGACTCCAGGCAGTGACAGAAAAGTTCCTTCCAGGCTTTCCTTTTCCCCAGGAAACCAGAAAGAACGACCTCTTCGTGACCGACGTGTCGCTGAAGTCTGATACTGCTGGGAATCCCCCCAGAAGGGTCACCGATCCAAACCTCTCTGTATCCACTGTGTACTCCGCACCGTCAACCCGGGTCTGAACCAGCCCGCTCCAGTGGGTCATTCTTCCTGCTCTCAGGGTATGAGGTCCCACGGTCAGTCGCGCCAGCATATCGTGTATTCGGAAAGGATTGCGAAATCGGAAATTCTCCGAGCCGTATTCGAAGTGGGTCTGCAGGCTCAGGATCGACCCGAAATTCTGCCTGTACTGTCCCCAGACTCGCCAGTGCACTGCAGTATCTGTGGAAACCATATGGAGCCGCGGTGTGATGATGGTGGAGGAAATGGAGATTTCTGGTTCCTCCGCTCCAAGGACGGTGAGAAAAGCGAGAAGAGGGAGAACCCTTTCGGGTTTCGACATGGTGTTGGTGGACAGCAGTTTCATCCTGCTATTCGCCTGCTCCAGCATCGCGTGGAGGCTGGTATACCCTCACCGGAAGTTCGGAAAATATTGAGGCATCCAAAAGAAGAATTCATGATATAGGCCTCTTCTATGACTCTTCCCAGATGGGACATCCTATCCTGTGTCTTTCAGGGATTCGTGGTTGAATTCCCTGGGGGCTCCATCGTAAGGGCCGAAGAAAGGCGCAGCGTTTGAGAAAAGTCGGATTGTACCATGGGGGGAAATTACGACCTGGACATGGATGGGCAAAGATATACAGACCACCATATCCTGTTTTTCGTTTGAATCCTCTTTCCCCAATCTGTAGCGCATACTGGGAAGTCCCTTTTCCACTACCCCATTTCTTATCCAAAGGAGCTCGGACGTAGGAATTCTCCATTCCCTCGACCCTCGGACCCTCTATTCGTCCCATTGTCCATTTCTTCAGTTCTTCCATGTTCCAATGGGCAGGTCCATCGAAAATCATTGATTCATTTACCGTTGGGACCTAATTTGCAAATGGATAATAGGGTCTTAATAACGTTTATTTGGTTTCTTCTTCCCCTTCCGGAAAAGACCCTGAGGAGTCATCCATGATTCTGAGCCGCTCATCCGAATACGGCATCGAATTGGTGATATATCTTTTGACCCACGACGTACCGGAGTATGCCTCCTTAAGGACTATCTCAAGGGAGACGAACCTTTCGTTTCACTACTTGAGTAAGATTTCCCGGATGCTCACCCGACGGGATATCCTGATATCCTACCGGGGACCTCGGGGAGGTGTGGCTCTGGGAAGAACCCCGGACGAAATCACCCTGTTTGACATCGTTCATGCCATCGAGGGAGACGACCTTTTTGAAAAATGCGTCCTGAGGCCGGGCCCCTGTCGGGGGGAAGACCCCTGCTCAGTACACGAGCAGTGGCTGCCCATCCGCGACCAGATCCGTAGACTTTTTATGGAAACCAGTCTAGAATTCCTCCAGGACCACAGAGTGGTCCCCGAAAACCAGAAAGAAGCCTGAGGATTCCCATGACACAAAAACCGTCCCCTCCTCCCTCGTCCCATAAGCCTCGACCACCGCTGCTGAACCGGCTTCCCCAGGATCATCTCATCGCCACCTTGATGAGGGAACATCAAGACATAGTCAAACTGCTGGATAGGCTCCGGACCCTGACAGAAAAGCTCGATTCCCTGGAATCTCCCCAGGACAATCCTGGTCTTCTGGACCGGCTGTCCGAAGTGACAGAGAATCTCCTGGAGGTGGAACTCCACCACGACCGCGAAGAAAAGATCCTCTTCCCGGCCCTAGAAAAACAGGGTATCACCGACTCTCCCTACGTCCTGAAAGAAGAACACCAGATCCTGCGCGATATGAAGACCAAGTTTCTTGAGGCCCTTAGCCAATCCAGAAAGAAGGATTTCCCTGCCGTAAAAGCCAGGCTGGGTTACTACGGCCGAAGCATCGACCGCCTGGTCCGAAAACATATCGAAACGGAAAACACCGTCCTTTTTCCCGCGGCACTGCAGGCCATCCAGGATGAAACCCGCTGGAAAAACCTGAAAGCCGAGAGTGAGAAACTGGGAAAAAAGGCTTGACTGCCCCTCAGGGCTCTTGTTAACTTTAATAAGATTTACGGGGGAATATGCCATCCAGGCCATGATCTACCTGGCCGAACAGGACTCCGATGAACCGATAATGATTGGCGAGATCGCCAAGGCCTACGGCATTCCCCAGCAGTTCCTCGCCAAGATCGTGCAGACGCTGGTCAAGCACCGCCTCATGGTCGCGGTCCGGGGTCGAAAAGGTGGGGTGAAACTGGCCCGGGATGCCTCGGAAATATACCTGCCTCAGATTGTGGCAGCCATCGAAGGTCCTGCGCCGGAGGAGGAACCCTGTGTGTTCGGCCTGGATGCCTGTTCTGACCAGGAGCCGTGTCCCCTTCACCACCAGTGGACAGTGATTCGGGACGAGATCCGCCATATGCTTGAGCATGAGGACCTGAAGAAATTGGCCAAACGCGTCAGTGAGAAGCACCTGGCCATGCAAAATATTCTTCCGGTCGAAGGTTAGTTCTTTTCGGCCGGACTGCTTCTTGAAAGTTGGTGCCCGGAAGGTGACCCTCTTAACTCACCTGCAAGCACCCCCCAGCATGTACTTGCCAACGCAGCTCCATCCGGGGGCGCCCGTCTTCGGGTGGAAACTGCGGACCTACATGTCACACCGGGCACCAACTTCATTTTTCTCCCTCAAAACAACTTGATTTCATTCCCCGGACGCGTAAATTTTGTTGCGCGGAGGCCCACCCGCTGAGGCCAAATGTCCCTGTACGATCGTCTCCAAACAGCCATGCAAAAGGCTATGAAGGAGGGCGAGCGGGAGAAAGCAACAACCCTTCGAACCCTCATGGCCCGCCTGAAAGAAAAAACCATCGACAAAGGAAAAGACCTTACCGAAACAGAGGAACAGAACGTTCTTCAGCAGGCCGCGAAACAGAGACGGGAAGCTATTGGCTTCTTCAAAAAGGGTAACCGGGACGACCTGGTCCAGGCAGAAACCCGGGAGCTGTCCATTATCGAATCTTACCTCCCCAAACCTCTTTCGTTGGAGGACCTGATCAGGATCGTGGAGGAAATCATAAAAGAGACCGGGGCCGAGACCCAGAAGGATATGGGTCGCGTCATGCCGGCGGTCATGAGGGAAGTATACGGTCGGGCCGATGGGAAAATGGTCCAGGAACTGGTAAGAGAAAGACTTTCCCGGAATAACCGGGATTCTCAACAGTAGCCCAGGTGAGCATGGCTTTTGACCTCATCGCCCTGGGCGTCATCGCCATTCTTGCGGCCATCGGATACAGCCGGGGCTTTCTTGAGGAACTGGGGCGCATTTTCGCTCTGGCCGTGGCCACGATCGTTGCCCTAACCTTTACCCGCCCTGTGACTTCCTGGCTCCAGAATCCAACCGGCCTGGACGTTTCCCTTCTCACCTTTATCACCTTCTTCACCCTCTTTTTCGCCTTTCTTTTTGTCACAAGGCTATTGATAAAAACGCTCCAGGTGTTTATGCTCACAAAAGGAATCCGGTGGGCAAACAGAACATTGGGCCTCATGTTCGGAGGACTGAAAGGAGTCGTTTCCATCATGATACTTCTGTGGTTTATGGATCTCGTCCCAAATCCTGAGTACTTCAGCGGAATCCGGACCCGATCCTACGTCTACCGGAACGTCACGAACACAAGACAGTGGATCATCGACTCGTTCGGTCTGGATGATCCGGCAGACAGAACTGAATCCTGGGTGAAGGAAAGAATAGGAGTGGGCGGCGACACCCTTCCCGATTAGGGACACCAGGATTTTCAACGATTAACCATGGGACGAATACGCCAGGAAACGATTGACCAGATCCGGGATACGGCCGACATCCTGGACGTGGTCAGCGATTATGTGGACCTGAGGAAACGGGGAAGGAATTTCTTCGGTCTCTGCCCCTTCCATCCCGAGACGACCCCCTCCTTCAGCGTCGCCCCCGACAAGCAAATCTTTCACTGTTTCGGCTGCGGCACCGGAGGCAATGTCATCACATTCTTGATGGAATACGAAAAAGTGAGTTTCGTAGAGGCCCTCCAAAAACTGGCTCGGCGAACGGGCGTGAAGGTGGTTATGGAAGAAGGGGGACCGGGAACGAAATTCACCTCCGGCCTCTACCGGATCCACGAGCTGGCCATGGCCCTGTACCAGAAAAACCTGAAAAGCGATGCGGGGAAAAAGGTCCGGACATACCTCAAGGAAGAACGGGGACTCACCGACCAGACCCTGGAAAAGTTTTCCATCGGACTGTCCCTGGAGAGTTGGGACCAGCTGCTAGAGCTTGCCCGGTCCAAGAAAGCCTCCGAGGATATCATAGAAAAGTCGGGACTCTTCACCCGAACCCAGAAGGGGATCTTTGACAGATTCCGCACCCGGCTCATGTTTCCCATCGCCAACAGGGCCGGAAGGGTGGTGGCCTTCGCAGGGAGGGACCTGGAAGGAACGAGTCAGGCAAAATACCTGAACTCGCCCGAGACACCCGTCTACAACAAGAGCGAAATCCTCTACGGCTTGTCCCAGGCCAAAGACGCTATCCGGAAATCCGGATCCGTCGTAGTGGTAGAGGGGTACATGGACGTATTGCAGCTCGTCCAGAACGGTATCCAGAATGTGGTGGCAACCTCTGGAACGGCCTTTACCGAAACCCACGTGACCGAAATCCGAAAAGTTACAGACACCGTTTATCTCGCTTATGATGGGGACATGGCCGGGAGAAAAGCCGCCGTCTCCGCCGGATATCACGTGTTGAGAGGGGGATTGATCCCCGAAGTGGTGACCATCCCGGATGGGAGTGATCCTGACAGCTGGGTCAGGGAAGAAGGTCCCGATGCCCTCCTCAATTCCATAAAGGGTTCCAGCGACCTGCTGGATTACCACTTCGCCCATACCGCTTACGATCTTACCAAACCTACCCGCCGGTCCCAGCTGGCCCGGGAAATTCTGGCGGAACTAAAGGGAATTCCCGATGAGATCGTCCGCCGGCATACTGTGAAAAAACTGGCTGAGATGCTCGACGTGGGAGACGATGTCCTCATGAGAATGATGGCCCGGGACCTCAGGGGATTTTACCCGACCCTGTCCTCCACTCCCCGGGTCCGGGAGGATCCGTCAACTGAAGGAAAGGACCGGTGGGAGGTTACCAGCTCTACCGACCGGGCCCAGATGGAAATTGTGTCTCTCCTGGCGGCGGGAGATCCGTCCACGGTGGTCCTCCTGACCCAGAATCTCAATCTCGACCATTTTTCCAATCCTGTCATGAAGTCCCTGGTCCGGTACCTGATCCCCAGGATCGAGCACTCCTCGAAGGCGGGTTCCGATCTGTCTGGGGCCCTGGACCAGTTCCAGAAGAAATCCGATCGCGATCTCGCCAGCAAGGTTCTGTATGAAGCCGTCCCTCACAGCGATCCCCACCGGGTGGCCGTGGACTGCCTCATCACCCTGGAACAGACCCAACTGAAGAGGGACTTAGTCGAACAGCGAGTGAGGCTCAGGGACCTGGAAAAGAACGGTTCCGACTCCTCGTCTGCCCTCACGGATTTCGTGAAACTGCAGGAACAGCTGCAGGCCCTGGAGCAGAAGCGGACCGAACTGTTGAACCTGAGGTAAGTTGAAATCCCCATGTCTTCTGTCGGGGGGGTTCCTGATCATTCCCCCCCTGTTTCTGGTCCTTACTGTCTTGATTCTCCCTCCTTCCTCCCTCGCCCAGGAAAAGGCCCCAGCGCCCACGGAAACCGTCAAGTATTTCAAGACCAGGCTCATGCGGACCGACATTCTAAGAAATGAAATCGATGCGGAACAGGCGAGCCGGGTTAACCACTTCCGGGCCGTCTACGATCATCGTGGAAACCTCCTGAGAATCGAGTTCGTTCCCAGGGGCGACCTTCAGAGGAAACGGGTCCGGAAACGGGATCTTTTCCCCCGCCCTCAGGCCCCCTTTCGATACTTTCGGGCCTGGAATCCCTACACGAAAAGCCTTGGGAATGAAATTCCCCAGCAGAAGGTGAGCGGTGGCCCCTTTTACCGGGTCTCATACCTCGATAGCGTTCACGTGAAGACTGTTGAATACTTCCTGAGAAGGAATCGTCTGCTGTGGACCTACTATCTTCAGTGGAATCCCGAAGAGACCCATGCCGACCTTCACATTGTCTTCGCCACCCGCCGGCCTCTGACCGTGCTGGATCCCCATCTCTTCCACCCCGCGGCGAGTGAAATGAGGCCCGGCTGGATCGCGGAATTCAGGCAGAACCGCCTGGGAAGGCCACTCGGCCTCACCGTCCGCGACGACGTGGGAAACGTGTATTACTTCTACCGGTTTGAGCACTCCTACGAAACCGTGGGGGATACCCTGAATCCCGTCACTCATCGCGTCACCTCGGCCCGCTACTTTCGATCCGACAGCACGCTCATAGGCGCCCACCGACTGGTCTTTTCTGAGGAAAACAGTCTCTTGAAAAAGGAATTCTATGATGCCCGGGGAGATCTCACCGAATCCATCGAATACGAATATGATCCTGAGCTTGAGGAAGTCTCCGTCGTCATCCGGGATCCCAAAGGGAATATCCTTCACCGCCAGGTTCTCCCCCAGAGGTCCGACTAACCCTCTCGACGCTTTCGCCTCACCCTTTCGCTTCGAGAGACCCTCTCAACATCCACGTCATTACGAGCCCCGCCCGGGCGGGATCGTCGCAATGACCCGACTGACGTGACGTCGGTCCAGATACAGAAAGCCCTCCAACCGGAGGGCTTCCCACGTAAGCGGTACGAGTAAGCTGCGTCAGACTAGAAGTTCACTGTCAGACCGGCATTGAAGTACCTGGGCAGACCGAAGAAGACCTCCGCATCGTCAGCAGCGTGATTCTTTCCATCGCCGGTGTAAGCGTTGTACTGACTGTTGTCCACGGCATCCTGAATGTACACCGTATCCAGCAGATTAAAGACATGGGCGAACACCTGGAGTTTGACGGGTCCCAGAGTAATGGGTAGATTGTACAATACATGAAGATCAATCAGGCTGTAGTTCGGAGCAAGCCAGCTCTGGTCCCTGTCCGTGGCATCGGTCCGCGTGAACGGGTTGAAATCAGCATAGTGATTCGAGTAACTCTTGAAAACGAGCTGACCGGTTAACCCGCTTATGGGGAA
>JBHIAI010000181.1:0-2402 GCA_046861655.1 Fidelibacterota bacterium
TTTTCTTCAATCGTACCTGGACAGCCAATCATCTTCGTGATCCAGAGGATCTTCAATCGTCCGTCCTGGCAGCTTTCCATCCTGTCGGGCCTGCTGGTCGGACTTTCCTACCCTCCTCTAAAACTCGGTTTGGTAAGCTGGATCGCCCTGGTCCCCTGGCTGATGGCCCTGGACCGATCGAATCCCAAACAGAGTGCGGCCCTGGGTTACCTGGCAGGATTCGTGGCCAATGGGAGTGCCCTGTACTGGCTGAGCCTTAATTCAGGGGGTCCTTTTCCGGTGGTCTTCGCTTCCCTGGTGGGATCCGTGATCTACCTGGCCCTGGGATGGGCTGTGGTGGGCTTCCTGTTTTCTTATCTTCACACCCATACGGGCAAAGGGTTCCTGCTTCTCCCTTTTCTGTGGGCCTCCATGGAATTCGGGATGTCTTTCGGTCCTCTGGGATTTCCCTGGGCCTCCCTGGCAACTCCCCAGACGGACTATGTTCCTCTAATCCAGCTGGCTGAATTGACGGGAATCTATGGGATCTCCTTCTGGGCTGTGTGGCTGAATGTGCTGGTCACCCGGAACCTCGTTCAGCCGGCTCTTCTTAGACCGCGCCTTATGGCGGTGGCCGTCGCCGTTCTTGTTATCCCCTGGCTCTACGGGTATCTAAGGCTGGCCACCCTCAGGTATTCTTCCGGAAACTCCCCGTCCCTGGTGGTAGCCGCCGTGCAGCCTAACGTTGGTCCCCACGATAAATGGAATCCTGCCAAGCGCGACTGGGTTTTCGATCTGCTGGACTCCCTGTTTTTGGTGGCTGCCCGGGAAGATCCGGACTTGATTATCTGGCCTGAAAGTGCCACCCCCGCCTACCTGAGAACCGCGGCGGCGAGGCTGAAACCGGTCATGAACCGGGTGACGTCGACGGGAATTCCTCTCCTGACCGGAACTATCGACTGGGAGATCCGGGATGGAATCCGGAGGGTGTACAACAGTGTTCTCTTTATTACCCCGGACGGAACCATGGACACCTACCACAAGATTCATCTGGTTCCCCTGGCAGAATACAATCCCTTGTCGGACCAGCTGCCGGTGTCACAGACCCTGAGCCTGGGCGATTTCACGCCGGGATCCTCTGTATCCGTCTTCCGGGTTAACGGTATTCCGTTCTCCAGTGTGATCTGTTATGAGTCGGCATTCCCCCAGCTGATCAGACGGTTCGTGAAAAAGGGGGCCCGTTTCCTGGTAATCGTGGTTAATGACGGATGGTTTGGGAATTCCTCCGAGCCTTACCAGCACGCCGCCCTGGCCCGTCTGAGGGCTGTGGAACACCGGATGCCTGTGGTCCGGTCCGCCAACACGGGGATCTCTGCGATCTACGAACCGACGGGTTTCCCGGCTGTCCGGTTGCCCGTGGGGGCGGAAGGGGTTATCGTGGCCGGCATTTCCCCGGGCCGGGGAAAATCCTTTTATTCCCGGTTCGGTGACCTGTTTGCGCTGACGTGCGTGGGAGTCTTCTTAGGGTTAGGAGCCTGGTTTTGGTATCGAGAAAAATAGCGCCGGTATTGTTGGCTCTGTTTGTTACGCCGTCCGTTTCCCTGTCCCATCATGCGGGACAGGGACCCGTTATGCCTGCCGTCGCGGTATCCATGGTCCAGTCGGCCGTCGTTCCCGGGTGGGGAGAATTCCGTCTGGGAAACCTCCGGCGGGGTCGTATCTTCGCCCAGGCTGAGCTTGTGCTGTGGGTGACCCTGATCCAGGCCGGGGAGGCCGGCAAACAGTACGACGCCCGGTTGAGATCGTTTGGGTCCCTTCACGCGGGCGTCTCCTTCTCGGGAAAGGATGACCAGTTTGTGACGGATGTGGGAAACTACGCGAGCCTGGATGCTTTCAATCAGGCACAGCAAAGATTGAGACAACCGGGCCGGGTCTACCGGGATCCAGAAAACAGCTGGTGGTCCTGGGACAGCGAGGCGAACCGGAGAACCTATCGCCGGTTCCGGGTCCGGCGGGACACCGCCCGAAAGATCGGACGGTTCGTCATTGGAGGTATGATCCTCAACCGGATCGTTTCGATCATCGATGTCACCTATCTGCACCGCATCCATTCCCCTTCGTCCAGCCTGAGACTCTACCCCGTCTTGGATCCTCAATACGGAGTTGTGGGCCTGGGCGCATCGGTCCGGTTCTGACGTGGCACCGGGTTCCCGCGTGAATCCTATCACTCTCCTGGTCCTGTGGATGGGTTATCTGATTCTGGTTTTTCATGCCTTCCACCCCGCGTCGTTTCTGTGGCTGGCCGGGGGGCTGGGGGTGGTACTCGTATCCCGCAAAGGGAGCTGGCGGGCCGTGGCAGGCCGTGTGCGGCCGTTCTTGGTTTTCTTACCGATACGGTTGGCCGCGTATGTGATACAGACGGT
>JBHIAI010000062.1:0-10329 GCA_046861655.1 Fidelibacterota bacterium
TGCTTCATCTGAGACCGGACGATTGAATGGTACGGTCCCAGAACCCGTCAATCCAGGACGAAATCGTACCCCGTCAGATCCGACTCTGCTTCGACAGAAATGCCAGAATACACAGTGTCTGACGAAACGTACCCCTGGGCCGACCCTTCGACGTCGTAGATCCCCTCGACGACGATCAGCGTATAGGACCCCAGGCTGTCCGAGACGGTCGCGAAGCTTTCGCTGGTACCCGTGGCTTCCACCAAAGCGTTGACGATGGCCGCCCCCGCGGTGTCGGTGACGGTCCCCGAAACCGTTCCGGAAACGACCTTCTTCAATGCCTTGAAAGAGGGGCGCAGCTGGTAGTTTCCCGGTGTCCACGTGATGGACTGGGAGGCGTCGAAATCGATGAGGATTTCCACCAGTTCGTCCTCTTCAACTGTGAAGTCGAGATTCAGTTTCACCCCTGTTTGCTCCCCGCTGGGAACGCGCAAAGGATAGGACTGTCCGTCAATCACGATCTCGTTTGAATCTGACACGATCAAGCGTAGCTGAGCATAGGTTCCGGGTTCAATCGCATCATCCACCAGGACCGCCGTCGCCCCGTTCACAAGGTCAAGGAAATCAAACCGGGTTTCAGGCTGGGCCAGAGGTATCCACTCATCGTCGCCTGTCGACACGTGAACATCGGTGATGGTGAGATAGATGTGTTCCACCCCGGATGGCGGGGGACTATCGAATACTTGCAGTTTGATGCGGCCGAACCCCGTCTCTTCCTCCAGGGCGCATCCGGCAAGAATCAGAATGAGACCCACAAACAGGACCGGTGATTTCATACGGTTACCTCCTCGCGCCATCCTGGCGCAGGGTTTACCAGCTGACCTTTTGATTCATAAAATTACTGCCCCGTGCCCGGATGGAGAGTGACGGGGATCACGTCTTCCCGGAAGCATCCGGAAGTGTCTACTGGATACGAAAGCATCCCCGAAGCGGGGATGCTGATAGAAGGCAAAAGTGTCCCTCGAGGTGTTCTTACCAGTTCTCCACCACTCTCCGGTCTCCGTAATGGGGGACAGAGTTCAGGGGGAGGCTTCCGGTCAGGTGCTTGTAACTCTGCTGCAGAAGCTGAATGGCATAGTCGGGATTGTGAATGCCGTGACTCTTGTCGGCTTCCACGAACACCAGGTTATACCCCGCCTGTCTTAACTGGTAGGTGGATCTTGTCGTATCCCCAAGGGCCTCTTCAAAATCTGCCCCTCCCGTGGTATCCAGCCCAGCGTCCACCAGGGCTTCCTCCAGGAGATGCATAAGCCCTTCCACTTCATCGTGCACACCTTCCACCTCGCCGTCGCCGTCAAAATCATCCCGGGCCATGATATCGCCGAAGTCCGAAATCGTCCCGTGACACTGGGCACAGGCCTCCACCGTGGGCTCGTAGCTGTGTCCCGTTACCGCCGGTTCGTCTTCGCTGATGTACTCCTCCATGTGCATGTGGCAGGTCACACAAGCGTCCTCGATGTACAGGTGCGTCGGAGCTGCCCAGGGAAACCCCGTCTCAGCCACCCCTTCGTAGGCACTGCTGGCCGCCAGCATGTCACCCTGGGGGTTACCGTGGGGCCCAAAGTGCGCGTATCCTTCGTCCAGCTGGCTCTCGGCGGAACGACGGGCATGGTGGCACTGCATACACAGCTTGCCCTTTCCACCGTCGGTGATGACGGGACTTTCCCCGTTGGCTTCCACCAGGACCACATCGGCCACAGTGCGCAGTTGATGATCGTTGGTGGCGTCGTGGGGATCGTGACAGGCTGCACACGAAATGGGGGATAGTGCCCTTTCGGATGTATCGGGCCGACCCACATCACCTCCATTGTAGTACGTGGACAAATCTCCTGACAGCCGGATAGCCGCTGCCACACCCTCGTGACATCCCTGGCAGGAACTGATGCCCCATTGGAATGCGTCCTCGTTGTTGTGATGGGACTCGGACCATTCATCATAGGTGGGATTATGGTCCCCGGTGTGACAGCTCCCGCAGACGGCCGCGTCGAAGGAGACGGTGATGTCGGCTTTGTTCAGGCTGGATTTATGATCGGATCCTGGCCCATGGCAGTTTTCACACTGGACGTTTTCAAAGGTGGCGATGGGGACGTCATCGTAGCCGGCATTTCCCGCTACCTCGTACTGGTCAACGGTATGGCACTTGTTGCAGTAAGGAGCCGCATGGTCGCTGGCCTGAAGGGCGGCCCAGGCTCCGGCGTGACCGGTTTCCGCCCAGCCCGCCGGTTCTTTCGTGTGACACTGGGCGCAGGTTTCTCCTCCAAGGTAATAAGGCGTCACCGTGGGGGTGTAAGCCCCGACTCCGAAAGGACGAACACCAACACCGATATAGGTGCCGTCAGAGGCATGAACAGTTACCGCAAACGTTCCCTCATCATCGGGCGCCTTCCAGACCACCGTGTCCCCCAAATCCGAGCTCAATTTCCCTTCCTCAGCATGCCAGTACAACACAACGTCTCCGGCTTCTCCTGTGGTGGTTACGGTGGCGGTTAAAGAAAGAGTGATTCCCGTGGTGACGGACGTCCCCTGGGGAATGACCGTGCCATCCTCGAGGGCAATGATCTCATCTACCGCGATCACCTCCTCAGGCTCCTCGGTTTTTTCGCACCCGAGGGTCCCGAGAACCACGGACATGAAAAGAAAACTTCCAGCCAGAAGGACCGGAAGTCGACGATTCACCGCATGCCACAGGGTCCTGTGCGACGTCATCTTACACCTCCTGGATTCCATGATACAAGATAATCCGCTCCTCTTATTCAATTTATAGACTACCAGGACTTCAGGCAAGGGAAAAACAATCTTCATGAAGGCTAACGATCGTCAAACGGTAGGGTAGTATATGGGTCTATTCCCGCTGCATGACGGCGTGTTTTTCCTCCACCCGCCGGGCCAACTCAGCCAGATTGGGGGATTCCAGCATTTCATCGATGTCTTCTTTGATATGCTTCCACCGGTCGTGAAGGGGACAGGGTTGGGCATCTGAGCACAGATCAAGGCCGAACACACACACATCTTCCTCGGGAGGCGGGCCCTCGATAGCCTGGACGATCTGGGGAAGGAAAATCTCCTCCGGAGGTCGAGCCAGATTGACTCCGCCCTTTCTTCCTCTGACTGCCCTGAGGATTCTGTGCTTCACCAGGGTCTGAACGATCTTGGAGAGAAACTGTTGCGGGATTCCATAGGATTCGGCGATCTCCCGGATCATGACAGGCCGGTCACTTTCTTTCCTGGTCAGGTAGATCATGGCCTGGATGGCGTACTCGACAGATTTGGAGAAAAGCATACTTTTCAGACCTTAATGTCTGTTTTATTAAACTACTTACGGGAATTTCCGTTGTCAAGGGAAAACAAAGTGTAGGGCGTTACGTGCTACGAATCACGCATCACGAATTGCTATTCCGGTCTCCGTTTCTCGTTGCGCGTCTCGGGAAGGTCATAGAGGGACAGGATGCGGGGAGCTATGTCACTCAGATCTTTGAGGCCCCTTGAGAATCGGCTGCGGAGTTGGGACGGCCCGATCATGAGGGCCGGCACGGGATGGCTGGTGTGACTCCGGGTGGTGAGGTCCTCCATGTTTCCATGGTCGGAGGTGATAAAGATCAGATCCTCCTCTATGTTCCACGACTCGAGCAATCCGTCTAATACCCCGTCGATGGTTTCCAGAATTGCGCAAGCCGCCTTCATGTCCCTCCTGTGTCCGGCATAGTCGGTCAACCAGACCTCGAAGAGGCTGAAGTCATAGCCTCTCGCCAGCCCGGCCAGTCGCCTTCCGGCTTCGTAAGGCATGAGTAAATCCACCTGGGGAAATCCCAGGTCTTCCCGCCACCCCTGGCCCGTGAAATCCGCCGACAGGGCCCGGCCTTCCAACAGATCGTCTGCCGTTTTCAGATCAAGACCGGCCGAGGTCACCGCCAGGGCAAGGGTCCCCGGAAGACGAAGACCGGAGCCGATGGCGTCGAAATAACGCGGTGGGAACGCATTCAAGAACCCGGCCGCAGCCCCGTTTCCCGTGAACGCCGAAAAAAGGTTGTGCTCGTTCAGAATCCGGGCAATGTCGCCGTTGGGTTTGGGACCGTGGTGCCGGCCCAATAATTCAGGAACATTGATCCCGGACACAAGAGTTGCCTGACCCGTGGCAGACTGAGGTCTTCCCTTCACTCCCAGACGGGCATCAATGGACCACAAGGTGGCGCCATCGACCTCAAGGGGACCGGACCCTGCCGTCCTGGCGGTGAGAGGCTTACCCCCCAGAATACGCCTCAGGGTGGGCATCCGGGCCTCTACCAGAGGATTCACGCTGGGATCGTCCGTTCCCAGACCCACACCATCCAGAAAGAGAAAGAGGAATTTCAACTTATCTCAGGTGGGCATCGAGGGCGGAAACCCGCGATTCAAGTTCGTCGAACTGGCTTTCGTCCAGCAGGGAAACGCATATCCTTATGCCATCCCGGTGGGTCCCCGCGGTCTTTAAGGGAATTCCCGCCATCCCGAATCTCAACATGTGGTAAAGGAGTTTACCCCCGGTCATCCCGTCCCGCCCGACCGTAAAATAAAACCCATGGGCGATGGGTTCTCCCAGATCATCGCTGTACACCAGAGCAAATCGCCGGGACAGGAAAATCTCTTTTGCTCTCCGGGCTCTATCCCCGTAGCGGCGCACTTTCTTGAGGAAGTCGTACCGTCCGTCACACGCCGCCTCGAACAGGGCCGCCAGACCGTGCTGGGAGGCCTGGGCCGTTCCCGCCGTGGTGGAATAGACCCCTCCGTGGATGAAGGCGTGGCCCAGGATTTCCGTACCGGTGTACCTCTCCAGGTGGGGATACCTTTTTTTCATCAACACGGGAGAAAGTACAGAAACGGCCACCCGCTGGCCGGCATAACTGAATATTTTTGAGCTGGAAAGAACGATGATGTAGTTGTCCGTATACCGGGCCACGGTGGGTGGATACGGAGGCCTTCCTGGAGTCCCGTAGTCAACCCTGAAATCCATGCCGAAATAGGCCAAGTCCTCGATACCGATGACATCATATTCTGTCAGGAGGTGACCAATCCCCTCCAGTTCTTCCTCCTTCAGACAGACCCAGGTGGGATTGTTGGGGTTGGACCACAGAAGGCCCCCGATTTCTCCTGTGGAAAAATATTCCTCCAGCTTCCCCACAAGGTCTGAACCCCGGAAATCGTACACGTCCACAGATTCAGCATTCAACCCCAGGAACCGGGACTGCAACTTGTTCACCGGAAACCCCGGATCGAGATACAGAATGGTGTTTGCTCCCTCCCGTCTTCTCCCTGCGACGGCCTGGGCGATCAGGCACCCGTGCACGGCTCCCACTGTGGGTATGCATTGCTCCGGGCCCACCTCAATGTTCAAGAATTTTTCCAGGAAAAGGGAGGAGGCCCTTTTCAGTCTGGGAATGCCGTCGAAGGGGGGATAGGTGGACGGCAGCTTTTCGTTTTCAGTGAGGACCCTGATTTCCTCCTCGGGTCCCAGCCGTTCCGCAGGAAGTCCCGGAATGCCGAATTCGAACCGGAGAAACTCAACATCAAAATGGTCCGACAGAACATCCACCAGCCGGCTGAGTTCCCGGATACTGATGGTTTCAAGATCCACCTCAGCCTCACGGACAGCCTGATCAACAAAGGATGAATCGAGAGGAAAAGAAGGGTCTGGCCGCGTCACGGGGAATCCCTCACCGGAACGCGTCAATCCCGGTAATATCGGCTCCCACAGCCAGGGTATGGATTTCGTGGGTCCCTTCGTAGGTGATCACCGTTTCCATATTCATGAGATGGCGCATGACGTTATACTCTTCCATGATGCCGTTGGCAGCAAGAATCTCCCTGGCCGTTCTGGCCACTTCCCTGGCCGCCGCCACATTGTTCATCTTCGCGAGAGAAACCTGTTCGTGCCTGGCCCTCCCCTGGTCCTTCAGCCGCCCCAGCTGAACAACCAGCAACTGACCTTTGGTGATTTCCGCCAGCATGTCCACCAACTTCTTCTGGGTCAGTTGAAAGGAAGCGACGGGCCGGCCGAATTGCCTTCTATCTCCCGCATAGGAAAGGGCCGTTTCATAACAGGCCATGGCAGCACCAAGGGCTCCCCAGGCAATTCCGTACCGGGCCTGGGTCAAACACGAAAGGGGACCCTTGAGTCCCTCTGCTTTGTCCAGAAGGTTTTCCCGGGGAATCCGGCAATCTTCTAATACCAGCTCAGCCGTGTCTGACGCCCGAAGGGAGTATTTCCCGGTGATCTTGTTGGCCGTGAATCCGGGGGTGTCCTTCTCTACCAGGAAGCCCCGGATAACACCCTCTTCGTCCTTGGCCCATAGGACGGCCACATCGGCCAGCGTACCGTTGGTGATCCACATCTTTATCCCGTCCAGTGTGTACCCGTCCCTATCCGGTCTGGCCCTTGTGGTAAGCCCCCCTGGATCGGATCCATAGTCCGGTTCCGTCAGGCCAAAACAGCCCACCGCCTCCCCCCTGGCCAACCGGGGAAGCCAGGTCTGTTTCTGATCTTCCGACCCGTACCTGTAAATGGCATACATGACCAACGCGCCCTGGACAGACACAAAACTCCTGAGCCCCGAATCCCCCCTCTCCAGCTCCTGCATGATCAGTCCATAGGCTACACTGTTTATCCCTGCGCATCCGTACTCCTGGGGTAGATTGGCACCGAGAACTCCCAGGCTTCCCAGGCGGCCGATGAGGTCGGTGGGGAACGTCTCGTTTCGATGATGGGTATGAACAACGGGGAGGAATTCTTTTTCAACAAACTCGTACACTGTGTTGCGTATGGTCACTTCCTCCTCGGACAGGAGGTTTTCTACGTCGAAATAGTCGGTCCCTTTATATGGGGTCATGCGTAAAACGTTATGAGTTATGGGTTATGCGTTATGGGTTCCCGGTCAGACGTAAGACGTTAGAAGGGTTAGGAGTTCGGGGTTAGGGGTTAGGAACACCCGCCACTCCTTTCTTCGTTCTCCAGTCTCCGGTCTCCGTTTTTCACTCCTGCCACCTGCCTACTGCCGACTGATCATTTGGTGGTCAGTGTCCACACTCCATCCCAGTCCTCGCCGGGAGGGTTCTCCTTGAAAAACGTACACCTTTCCATGTACACCCGGCTGGGGTTCGTGGTACGCATGGGGAAGTTCTCTTCCAGTTTTTCTGCCGCCTGGAACGCCTCCAGGGCCTGGTCCCATTTCTGTTTCTGGTACAGATCCAATCCTTCTTGAAAGGTTATTACCAACTGGGAATTGTTTCCATCCAGGCCGTTTTTCCGGGCCATAAGTTCATACACCCTCACCGGGACTTTCTTCCCTTTCACCCGGACATAATCAAGCGTTCGCCACTCGAACCTGTCCTTGGCCATTTCGTAGGTGTTTTCCCCCACCTGCACGAATATCCCGTACTGCTTGGCCGACGCCTCCAGCCGGGCGGCCGTGTTGACCACATCTCCCATCATCGTATAATTCATCCGGGTGCGGCTACCCATGTTTCCGGTGACCATTTCACCGCTGTTGATCCCTACTCTCTGTCGCATGTTGTGCACCAGATCGGGCCATTTGTCCCCTTCCGACTCCCACTTTTTCCTCAACCGGGCCAGTTCGGCCTGCATGGCAAGGGCCACCTTGCACGCCCGGTAGGCGTGATCTTCCATGGGAATGGGTGCGCCAAAGAAGGCCACGATGGCGTCCCCTTCGTATTTGTCAAGAGTTCCCCCCTCCTCCAGGAGAATATCCGTCATACTCGTCAGATACTCGTTCAATAGGTCCACCAGCTGAGTAGGTGTCAGCACTTCCGAGAAGGAAGAAAAACTTTGAATGTCGGTAAAGAACGCCGTGTTGATGCCTGCTTCCCCGCCCAGTTTCGGCTCCCGTTTGGCCTCGTACATCTGGTCAATCAATTCGGGGGACACGTAGGTTCCGAAGGTGTGCTTCAGGAAGCGCTTGTCTTTTTCAGCCACCAGGAAGTTGTATAGAAAAATCCCCAGATAGGTCAGGACCATGGTCATGGACGGCCGCACGATTTCCCACATGACCAGGTTTCCCAGAAACTGGTTGTAGGCGAACACGACCCAGGCGATCATTCCCACGAAAGGGACGGGAATAGAAACCAGAGGACGTTTGGGAAGAGCCACGGCCGTTCCCAGGACGACGGCGGAAAGAACGATGGCCAGAAAATTGGTTCCCTCTCCGGTGGGCTTTACGAATTCATTCTGCATGATGCTGTGGATGACATTTGCGTGGATCTCCACCCCGGCAAAACTCTCCTGCACTGGCGTATTCCTGAGATCCATATGTCCTGGGAGGGAAGTACCCACAAGGGCGATCTTACCCTCCCAGTATTCCGGGGGGAGCAATTCCGGGTCGAAGCAGTAGACGTAGGGGAGGTAGTAAAAGGTCTTGAAAGGTCCGTAATAGTTCACATACATCCGTCCGTCATCGTCGATCGGAATCTCCCTGACGATCTCTCCCTCCCGGTTTCGCAGGATGAGAATATGGGCATCAAAGTCGTAGTGGAAGCCGTCCCCGGGAACGTCCAGGATATCCATGGCCGCCGCCATGGCGAGGGACGGATAGACGTGACCGGGACCTTCAAAAAAGATGGCTGTGGGTACCCGCCGGATGATCCCATCGGGGTCAGGTGGGAAATTGGGACTCCCCACCCCGGTCGCAGCGTTCAGGAGTTGCATGTAGGTGTTTCCAATCCGCTCTCCCGCGGGCAACCTCCGGGCCTGCTCCAGGGGAAGATCAATGATATGATTTGTAGGATCGTACCCTTCCGGTTCCGACTCCATAGCATAGGCAAAGATTGAGGAGTCTGACTGCTCGAAAACCGCCGCATGATACACCTTTCCGCTTTCCCGGGTAGAGTTGACGAATCGATTGGGGTCATGGGCAGTCAGGAACTGCTGGGCGGCTTCGGTCAGACCTTCATCCTGTGGGGGGTTCTTCTGAATCAGCGCATCCACAAGGTAATAATCATCTGAAGTCTCGGGATCGAAAATAATATCAAAAAGAAGGGCCCGGGGATTCCCCGAGGTCACCACATCGATCAGTTGTCCGTGGTAAGCATAGGGCCAGTCCCTCAGCCGCCCCAGGGTTTCAATGGACGTTTGATCGATGTCAATGATGACTACATCCTCAACGGAAGCTTCCGGCACCCCCGCCACTTTCCCCTTCATCCGGGCGTCGAAGGAAAGGAACTCGTACCCATCCAGCATGGAGGTCAGGAAGAATCCGTCAATCCGGGTACCCCAGGCGACCAACAGCCCCACCCCCAGGGCGATGAGGACCGCGATGCCAACGCGTTTTAAAAGATCAGGCATGACGAAGGCAAATGCCCACCCTATTCAATCCTTGGAACGCGGGCTTCCAGCCCGCATACTGCGGCCAGGATGGCCGCGATCCATTTTTCCTCTATCGCCCGACCACGGCCATTCATTAGCAGAATCCACAAGTCCAGCTTTTACCGGGTTTTCGAGGATGTATTGCACGGTCTCATCGAAATGATCAGCGTCCCGAATATACCTGTCAAAGTAGTCCGGCATCCAGAATCTGCCCTCTCTGTTCAGGATTTTGTTGGCCTGTAACGCCGTGAAGGATTTCCAGGTATGCACGATATCAGAAAGCGAATTACCTTTCTTGGTTTCGACAAGGATATGCACATGGTTCGGCATTATACACCAGGCGACGACATGATATCTGTCGCCTTGGAAACGCAGCAGTGCCTCCTGGACAAGAGCAGCAATCCGATCGTCCCGCAAGTGGCAGCTTCCTTTTCCCCTGTCTTCGTATTCTTGTGTGAGTCTAATGATTTCATCCGATTCTTTTGAATTGCGGTGGTTCGGCTTCCT
Source organism: Fidelibacterota bacterium (assembly GCA_046861655.1). Lineage (GTDB taxonomy): Bacteria > Fidelibacterota > Marinisomatia > Marinisomatales > S15-B10 > JBHIAI01. The sequence goes on from JBHIAI010000062.1 coordinate 9,896, forward strand.
CAAGCGAACCTCTTGCCTCCATCGTTGAACAACAGACCGGGGAACGGCGTCATGGAGACGAAATGACACGAATTGAAAGACATCTTGTGCATCAAAATGCGGCAGGTAGCCCCTGGAATGCCATCCTTTATGTGCTTTGGACTTTTTCATCGGCGGAACGCGGGCTTCCAGCCCGCATACTGCGGCCAGGATGGCCGCGATCCATCAACGTCTATTCTTCCCCGTCGAGCTCTTTGTTCCACCGGACCCAGTCCAGTTCGGCGTCGGTGTCCTGGTCGAATTCGAACATGTGGTATTTACCATCGCTTCTGATGTTGATCTGCATCCCTTCCACCAGAGTGATCCATTCTTCCAGGGTGACCTCGTAGGGTCCGGCCACCTGCTCCGGAGCCTGTACTTCTTCCACAGGACCCAGTCTGAACCTGGGACCTCCC
>JBHIAI010000182.1:0-2329 GCA_046861655.1 Fidelibacterota bacterium
GCTGGAAACGCTGCTGGCGATTTGATCCTCATAAACCAAACGCCTGTAGAGGCGGGAGTTCTTTCCCGCCGCCAGGACATCGCTGACGAGGTCCAGAAAGGTGGCATCCTGAGAACCCCATTGAGGAATATTCCACACCTTGTAGATCCGGGGCAGGGGGACCCTGTCCTGGGCAACCTGTCTGTGTGTTCCCCTCATTCTGGGAATCCACACTTCCTGCCTGGCCACCGGAGGTCCGGCCGGAATATCGCCAAAGTATTGCTCTACTTTTGCTCGGGCTGTCTCCGGGTCCACGTCCCCGGCAATGGCGATCACCGCATTCGCCACCCCGTAGTAGTCTTTGAACCACTGGTGAACATCCTCCAGCGAGGCCGCATCCAGGTCCTCCATGGAACCGATAACGGTCCAGGAATAGGGATGTCCTTCAGGAAAGGTGTTTTCTGTTATCAATTCATAGCTGATACTGTAGGGCCTGTTCTCGTACTGGCGTTTTTCGTTCTGTACCACCCCCCTTTGCTCATCCAGTTTGTCCTGATCGACGGCACCCAGAAGATGGCCCATCCGGTCCGATTCCATCCATAAAGCGAGGTCCAAGGCGTTCGTGGGAACGTTCTGAAAATAGTTGGTCCTGTCCTCATTTGTCGTGCCGTTCAAATCGGTGGCACCCACCTTTTCCAGGGGAATGAAGTAATCATCATCGAAGTGCTCGGACCCATTGAACATGAGATGCTCAAACAGGTGAGCAAAACCGGTCCGCCCCGGTTTTTCGTTCTTGGATCCAACGTGGTACCACATGTTCACGGCAACGATGGGGGCCTTGTGATCCTCGTGCACGATCAGGGTTAACCCGTTTTTCAGAACGTACCTCTCATACGGAATGTCGATCCCGGCACGTGAATCTCCCCAAAGGAGACGTGGGAAGGTTGATGCAACCGCCAGGACCGCCAACAGGAAAAAGGTCTCTTCTACCCCTTTGAGTTTCTTCATGATTCCTCCCGCCGTTCTTGCATTACCCTGACAGACGAATAGTCAGGACTATTCTAACCGTTACGGGTTCAAAAGTCAATTCCAAAGGTTTGTGCGGGGACTCGGAGGAGGCTATTTGATAATCTCTGCGATAGCCTTGAAGCGTTTTCCTTTTGCCTCTTTGAGCAGTTCAAACAGGATCATTTCCACGGACGTCAGCCGGGCACCCAGGGTCGAAAGATTCGCCATGGCCACATCATAGTTTTCCCTTTTTCTGGACATTACCGCATCGGTCACAATGTGAACGCCGTAGCCCCGGTCAATCAGGTCAACTGATGTTTGGTACACGCATACGTGGGCTTCGATCCCACAGATGAGCACTTCCTTCCGGCCGTAGGACTCGATTTTCTCGCGGACTGTGGGGTCCCCTAAGCAGCTGAACGACCGTTTTTCCAGCGGTGTCTGTCCCGGAAGAACTTCCCGGATGCTGGGCAGTGTAGAACCCAACCCCCTGGGATATTGCTCGGTCCAAACAACGGGGATGTTCAGGACGGCGGCTCCCTGGATAAGACGGACGATATTCTTCTCCGTCTCCGTCTGTTCGTACAGGGTTGAGAAGATCTTTTCCTGAACATCTATCACCATCAGGATCGTTTGCCGAGCGGTAAGCATGAAGGATGCTTTTGGCTTTCGGGGAATTACCTGGACCCGATGCCCGGCGTCGTAACCTCTTTTTCCCTGACCCCTGTCACCGGACCCGACCGTATGTCCTTATCACACCCACCACCACCCCCTGGATTCTCACCCGGCTCGCATCTAACAAAACACTTTCCATCTGCTCGTTTGCCGGACGCAGTTCCACCTGGCCGTTTCGCCTGAAGAATCTTTTGATTGTCACCTCGGCCTCATCGATCAGGGCCACCACCGTTTCCCCGTTTGCCACGTCCGTTTTCTCCTGAACCACCACCAGGTCTCCATCCCGGATATGCTCATCCACCATGGAGTCCCCCTTTACCCTCAGTACATAATGGCTTCCGGACCGCAGGAACATGCCGGGCACCTCCAGCTGCTCGGCGTGTTGCACCGCCTCTATGGGTTTACCCGCCGACACCCCACCGAGGATCGGCAGGGTGGCCTGAGCCCGGGAATCCGCTGTAAGTTCAATGGACCGGGTCCGGTTCCACTCATGGCGCAGAAGACCTTTTCCCTGAAGAGCCCGGATGTGCTTGTACACCGTACCCTTTGAACTGAATCCGAACTGGCGGGCAATCTCATCGAAGGTTGGGGCATACCCGTGGGTGGTGAGATACCCCTGCAGATAATCAAGAATTTTACCAAAATGTGGATGGTCTTTTAAATGACA
>JBHIAI010000063.1:0-10016 GCA_046861655.1 Fidelibacterota bacterium
CCCTGGAAGAGCCCAGCCTTGTAGTTGCCGGCCCAGGTATGACACCCCGCCCCAGGCCTGCCAATATTCCCGGTGAGAATGACGGGTAGATAGGCGGCCCGGTTGGTCTCCACTGCGTGAAACCAGTGATTCAACCCCTCGCCGATGTGAATGGAGGTGGGCTTGATGGTGGCGATATCCCGGGCAAGCTGTTGGATGAGATCCCTGTTGGAATGGGTGATTTCTACCACAGTATCCAGATCGTAGTCCTTCAAGTGAATATTTTTGTATGCATAAAAGAGGGTAAGAACCTCAATCTCCTTTCCGTCCACGCCCCTAACGGTCCCCTCCCATTCCAGAAGGGGATCCAGGCCCTTTTTGACCATCGCCTGACCCAGATCGTCACGGGTTACGGGTTTCAGCTGCCGGGACGTACCGTCGAAGACAACGAAGTCCCCTATCCTCTGGTAGTCTTTCTTCTTGAGACCGTGGATGCGAAAACTGGGCCCATCCTTACTGATCTGCCCAATGTATCCGGGGATGAAGTCCTCAGGCTTGAGTCTTTTCAGTGTGTCCTTGCGGATGACCAGGGGAAAGTCGGTGAATTCCTTCAGAAACCGCTCATCGTACCATTCATTATCGATGATGATTCTAGAAATCCCCAGTAGCAAAGCCGCGTCGGTGTTGGGCCTGATGGTAATCCAGTAGTCCGCCTTGGAGGAGGACGGACTGTACTCGGGCGATACCACCACCAGCTTGCCACCTCGCTCCATGATTTCCGCCGCGAAATGATTATCGGGCCTCTTGTTCTCCACCAGATTCTTCCCGATGGAAACATGGAGCTTGCTGAACCGCATATCGTTGAAGTCAACGTCGGAGGCCTGAAGACCGTGGACGAACGGAAATCCGGGAGCCTGATCCCCGTGCCAGGTATAGTTGGACCAGTTGCGACCTCCCCGGGCCTTATTCCTGTCCACGTTGCGTACATGATGATCCACCAGGGCCAGGGTGTTGCTGAACCTGTATGCGCCGTATTTTCCGATAACCCCCAGAAGTCCCATACCGCCCCGAAGCTTGATGGTCCGGGTGCCGGCTCCCTCCCAGTGGGTGAACATCTCTTCCGGATACCCGGCCTCAAGAAGCTTCTTTTTCCCATCCGGCCCGCTGTAGGTCCGGGCGATGCTGATGGTGGCCCTGGCGATGTAGTCGATCACCTCATCCCAGCCGATGCGTTCCAGGGTGTCCCGGCCCCGGGAGGTAAACCCATACCGATCCCTCATTTCATCCGTCAGGTACGGGAATCCATCATCCGCCCACCGTTTCCACCCCTTCCGCACCATGGGATACTTCAACCGGTAGCTCCCGTATACCCTCCGGTGAAAGGTGAAGCCGTTAGAGCACCCCCGGGGATTCCAAGCGTACGTGCACCGGTTGCCATAAAGATCGGTAATCCTGTGGTTGTCATAGTTCTGTTCCGTTCTGATCATAACGCCGTTTCGAACAAACCCCCGAAGGCGGCATTCATGGGTGCAGTTGGGCGAACAGATGAAGGTGAAGCTGTCATCGAACCGGTACTGGTTCCGGTAAATCTTTTCCCAGCCGCGGTGGGGGTAGAACTCCAGGGGATTCTCGATGGTGGCCAGGTTTTTCAGGTAGAAAAGATTGGTGGGCGAAGACCACAACAGTGTGGCGCCGCCCAACCCAACGGCTCCGAGCCTGAGAAACTCTCTCCGGGTGTAGCTGTTGCCTTTGGACATGCCCGGTTCTCCTTGTCTTAAACGTCTATTCCAATTTCAACCGGTACCAGGTTGACACCATCTTCTGACCGTTTCTGTCTCCCTGGCTCCCGTTCCATACGGCGAAGGCCACAGGGTAGATGCCCCCTGCCTTGAACTGAATGTCATCTTCACTGCCGGTTTTCAGGCTGCGGACGAATACCACGGTCCACCGGTTTCCATCCCACACGCCCTTTCCTGTTACTGATTGATCCTGCAAAGGCTGGGACTCGAGCGTCCCGGGCCCGACGGCATTAAGATCTTCTACCGACACGGGGATGGATTCCAGAGACAGAAGACTCCCTGCATCCCGGCCGGGCAGGTAAGCTTGTTCATTCACGGTCTCGGGGTAGGTATCCACATCCGCGTCGCTGGCCCTGTTGGGGTAGGCTTGTTCGATGTCCAGTGAAGCCATCTGAGACCGGTGAATCTCCCATTCCGATCTCCAGAACCATAGGTTCGCCGGAAATCCCCTGGACCCCATGCCGTGAAATCCCGGTTCCCCGGTCAAAGAAAACTGCACGGCGGCACCGTCCTGAAAATCCTGAACCCGGATGGTTCCGGTATCCCTTGATTCATCGGTCCACTCCATCCTGACGGCCAGGAAACGACGGCTGTAGAGAGCCCGCACCGTGACCACGGACAGGTTGTCCCTCTCTTTCTGCCAGAGGCGGGAAAGGGGTATGGCGTTGACGGGGGCCTGTTTCCAATCGCGGTTGAAGCCATCGAGAAAATAGTTTTCTGATCTCCCGAAGAATACCTTTCTAGCGGCCACCACTCCGTCCTCCGGGGGCGTCATCCCCCCAGGGCGGGAACGGGCATCTTCCGTTTCCAGACTCTTCACATAGTAGACCAGGCCCCAGATCAATCTCTGCCTTTCGGCTTCGGACTGTCCCATCTGCTCCACCATGCTGAGATAGGACGGCATAGGAGTACCATCCATGCCTGTGGCAAATCTCAGATAGAGGTCCTCCAGTTCCCCTCCTCCCACGTAGGTTCCCCGGGTAAAATCCCGGACGGGAATGGGATATCCCCAGTCGTCCTTGAGGTTACCGGCGGAAGGTCCGTCACCCTTGCCCAGTTCCCCGTGGCATTGATGGCATCCGAGATCCGCGTACACACTCTTGCCAACGGCCACAAGATCCCCGGAGAAAGGGAGGGGACCGGGTACCGAAACTGGGCGAGGCGATTCCTGTTCAAATCCACCCAGTTTTCTGACCTCTTCCACCAGGGCCTCGATCTGCTGGTCTTTGAGAAAATAGAAAGAGGGCATGGCCGTCCCGGGCATTCCGTTTACGATGGTCTTGCGCAGGTCCTCCCTGGTGGGCAGTTCCCCGGATGGCGTGGACCGCAGCTTGAACAGTCCCTGGGTGAAGTCCCTGGGTTTGGGATACAGCAGATAAGCCAGGCTACCGTCGCCATGACCGGAGGGTCCGTGGCACGACGAGCAATACTGACCATAAAGCTCGACGCCCGTTCTCAATTCAGGTCCGGGACTACCGGCCATAAGTCCAGTAGAGATCGTTAAAAACGCTGTCGCCCATCCCCAGGGAAAAAACCCGAGTTGCCTCATTTTGTTAATTCCTTCCTCAAAACTTTCCCGGAGTCCAAAGTCTCCAGGAGTTCGAGTTCGGTGAATTGGTCCAGAGTCATTTCTTTGAACATACGGGTAATGACGTTTTTTGCTTCCTTCCAATACGTATGAACGGGGCACGGATTCTCCTCCCCGCATTGATCCAGACCCAGAACGCATCCATCGAACACAGCGGGACCTTCAAGGGCCTCCACCACGTCAAACAGCCGAAGCCTGTCAGGAGGTTTAGCCAGGTTCACCCCACCGTTTGGTCCGGTGTACGAGATGAGGATTCCGGCCCTGATGAGTGCCTGGGCCACCTTGCTCAGTCGAAAGAATGAGATGCCCGTTTCATGGGCGATTCTACCCAGCGGAGTGAACGTTTCCGCCGGGTGAGATACCAGGTAGAGAACGAGAAGAAGGGCATATTCGGATGTCTTGGAGAGCAACATTTACGTTTTAAGCCCCTTAATTCTTAAATAAAATAATACCCTATTATCCGAATTGCAACGGGTTTTTTCGGCTTTCCTCGCTGACTATGAGATTGCCTCAATCGTTGCGCCACGGCGGGATTCCTTCGCAATGACCGGGGCATTTCAGGTGGGTTGTAGGTATCACTCTGATGAATCAGGGTGTCGGGTGTGCCAGTTGGAACGTGACGTTTGGAATTGTGAAATTTGCACTTTCCATTTTGCATTTTTCATTGTCGGCCACGGAGCGGACGACGAATAAATGCCTTTGGCCGGGCCTGGCTGGCATTGGTATCTTTTGACTGATCATGCCCTCCTCACTTGTCGCCAACCTTCAGAGTCTCCTGGGGCGGGACCGGGTTGTCTTCGACGCCAGTCAGCTTATTGTCTATGAATGTGACGGTCTCGTGCTGAACAGGCGACTGCCCGACGCCGTGGTTTATCCCCTCTCTACCGAGGAGGTCTCCCACATTCTCTCCCTTTGCTCCCGGAACAACACCCCGGTGATCCCCAGGGGCGCCGGGACCGGACTGAGTGGGGGCGCGGTGGCGGCCGACGGCGGTGTCATCGTGGAGACGTCCCTGATGAAGCGAATCCTGGAGATCGATTACGAGGATGAGATCGCCGTGGTGCAGCCGGGAGTGGTGAATCTCGAACTATCCAATGTTACCACACCTAACGGATACCACTTTGCACCCGATCCGTCCAGTCAGAAAGCCTGCACCATCGGGGGAAATGTAGCGGAAAATGCCGGAGGACCCCATACCCTGAAGTACGGAATCACCACGAATCACGTCCTGGGGCTGAAGATGGTTACTCCTGACGGCGAGATCGTCCGTCTGGGAGGCCGACTGCAGGACCCCGCCACGGAGGGATATGACCTTACAGGTCTGATGGTGGGATCGGAAGGGACCCTGGGCATCGCCACGGAAATCACGGTCAAGCTCACCCGAAATCCTCCCACCGTGGAGACCTTTCTGGTCGCGTTCGACACCCTGGAAGATGCAGGTAGAACTGTCTCCTCCATCATCGCTGCCGGGATAGTTCCGGCGGCCCTGGAACTGATCGACAATCTTGTCATCAGGGCAGTGGAAAGCGTTTTCAAGGCCGGCTTTCCTACGGATGCGGCTGCCATCCTGCTCATCGAGATTGACGGGGAAGAATCGGTCCTGGAGGGTGAGGCGGTGACCATAGAAGAAATCTGCGACCAGCACAGCGGCCGTGGTTTTCAAAGGGCAAGATCGGAGGAGGAACGGACCATGTTATGGCGGGGGCGAAAGGAATCCATCGGTGCCCTGGGAAAGGTGACACCCGCCTTCTATACCAATGACGGTGTCGTTCCCCGGTCAAAACTTCCAGAAATCCTCCAGATCGATAAGGACATCGGAAAACGCTACGGTCTCCGGGTGGCTCATGTGTGCCACGCAGGGGACGGCAACATCCATCCCATCATTCTCTACGATCCCGGCAGCAAGGAAGAAATCGAAGCGGCGGTGAAGATCTCCGAGGCCATCCTCGAAAACTGCGTGCAGATGGGAGGCAGCCTCACCGGTGAGCACGGAATCGGGATGGAGAAACTGGCTACCTTCGGCCTCATGTTCTCCCGGGAGGACCAGGACCAGATGATCCGCGTTCGCAAGGCGTTTGATACCCAGGGAATCATGAATCCCGGAAAGATCTTCCCCAGCCCTTCCGGCTGCCGCGAGACCAAGATCAGAGGAACCATGGCCGGAGGAGGATGGCTGTGAGCCCCGGCGACACCCTCCAGAGCGATCTCAGACAGATTTTTTCACCGGATCATATCACGCCCGCCGAAGATCACGTCCCTTCCCGGTTTACCGTGTTCCCCACAGAAGTGGAACAGATTTGCGAACTGGTGGCCCTGGCCAGAAAAAGGGCCATCACCCTCCTTCCCGTGGGCGGAACCACGCAGCTTTACTCCCTACCCGAACCCCTGGATGTAGCCGTCAGCCTGACACGACTGGGAGGCTCTCTTCAACACAACCCCCATGACCTGACCGCAACGGCGCCGGCGGGGCTGCCGTTCGCTGGGATACAGCAGAAGCTCGCCCGGAAGGGACAGATGTTGCCCCTGGATTTCCCCGGCAACAAAAGCTCCACCCTGGGGGGAATCGTTTCAACGAACTTCCCCGGTCCCCTACGCCACCGGTACGGGTCCGCCCGGGACTGGGTTCTGGGGACTGCCGTGGTCAACGGCCACGGTCAGGTTTCCCGGGCGGGTGGAAAGGTGGTCAAAAACGTCAGCGGATATGACCTCAACAAACTCTACATCGGAAGCCGTGGGACTCTGGGTATCCTGATTGAGATCTCTTTCAAACTCCACCCTCTGCCTGAAGCCCGGTCTACCTGGGGAGTTCGATTCAATGGTACCCAAGACATTCTGGAGGCAGCGGCCTCCCTCCGCCGGACCCCTTTACCGCTGGAAAGCCTGGTGATCCTCAACGGGAACTGGATCGGAGAGACTCCCGGTACCTGGTTGCTCATAGCCAGGCTGGCTGGATCTAAGTCAGCTCTGAAAACGCAGGAGCACACGTTGAAATCTCATCTGGAACGATTCGTCCCAGCCGGTTCGCTCCTGAAGGGTAAGGAGGCGGACGCCCTGTGGAAGCGGACGGATAGACCCTACAGCCGGGAGGCCGGTGCCCCCGCCGCCCTGGCAAGAGTCTCTATGGGGATCAAGGGGCTGCAAAGGCTCCTCCAGGAAGAAACCCTCGGCATGGATGCGGGCCTCCGCATCAAAGCCTACCCGGGAGTGGGCATCTGTGTCCTTGCATTTGATTCCGACGGTGACCTCGATTCATGGCCGGAAGAGCGGATCGTAAGAACCATCAATAAGATGGGAGGATTCGTGGAGTTTGAAAGTCTCCCCGCGGGATCCACGCTTGAGCGCTGGCCTATTCTGCCCTCGTCCCTTTCCTGGATGAAAAAAATCAAGAAGGCTCTGGATCCCGACTCCGTTTTCGCTCCCGGAACCTTCGTGGGAGGGGTCTGATTCTACCCGGTACCCACGCCAATCCCGTGGCCGAGGGGTTTGGCCCCAGGGAACAGCATCTTCTTCAGGAATGCATTCACTGCGGTTTCTGCCTTCCCGCCTGCCCCACCTACACCATCAACGGTATGGAAATGGATTCCCCCCGGGGCAGACTTTACCTGATGGAGGCGGCCATGGAGAACCGGGTGGCTCTGTCGGCCCGGTATTTTGAGCACATGGACCGGTGTCTGGTCTGCAGGGCTTGCGAGACGGCCTGTCCCTCGGGCGTGAAGTTTGGGGACCTTATGGAAAGAACCCGGGCTGCCATTTCCCCTGCCCGGAAGGAGAGTCCGTGGAAATCCTGGCTCTCCCGCACGGGTCTCAGAAACGTGATCCCCTCCCATCTTTCCCTGTCCATCCTGTTTGGCGGGGCCTGGGTACTGGAACGTACGGGGCTCAAGAGTCTTCTGACCCGTTCTCCCTTACGAAAAATGATCCCCGAACGAATCAAAGAGATTCAGGGTATGCTTCCCACGCTCAGAGCCCGGCGGTTCGGCAGGGTCCGGACCCGGGTATACCCCGCTTCAGGCCAGGAACGGGGAACGGTGGCTCTCTTTACAGGATGCGTCATGGACCATATTTACCCCCAGGTTCACGCGGCCACAGTCCGGATTCTCACCTGGCATGGCTACGAGGTGACGGTTCCGGGGAACCAGACCTGCTGTGGCGCTTTGCACATCCACAATGGAGACGAGGAGGCAGCCGCCCGGCTGGCGGAGAAGACCGCTTTCCGCTTCCGGGACTCCGGTGCTGGCGCCATCGTGGTGAATGCCGCTGGATGCGGCGCCCATCTGAAAGAATACGCCAACCTGTATGGAGGTCAGTTTTCTGACTTCACCGGGAGAATCCAGGATCTGACAGAATTCCTGGTCAGGACGGGCCTTTCACCTCCCAAAAGGGATCTTCCCATGAGGGTTGCCTACGACGAGGCCTGCCATCTCATTCACGGGCAGGGAATTACCCGGGAACCGAAGTTTCTCATCGAGCAGATCCCGGGAATAGAGTCGGTCCGTCTGGAGGAAGCCGACAGATGCTGCGGAAGCGCGGGCACCTACAGCATTACCGAGCCTACTCTATCCCTGGAAGTGCTGAACAGAAAGATGAAATTCGTGGACGAGTCCGGAGCCGAAGCCGTGGTCACCACCAATCCGGGGTGCCAGATTCAGCTCGATTGGGGAATACGAAGGAAGAAGTTAAACATGAGGGCGCTCCATATCGCAGAACTGCTGGACAGAGCCTATTCCCTGGACCCCCGCTACCGTGACCGGCCGGGGGAATGAATTAAACTCCTCTGCCGCCTGCGGCGGCATCGTCAGACAGGAATTCATTCTTCTCCCCGTCCAGAGTCATCCTCTTCTTCCGAAACTATTCTAAGGCCGCGTTCTTTCTTTTATGTCTTTTTGTTCTTGTCGCCTTCGGGGAATTCAGATGAACACGGCTGAAGTGAGCGGAGGGGGAGAGGATCTGCTGTCTGATCCCGCCGTGGCGGGAGAGTTCAGATCATCGCCTCAGCGAACTGAAAGCCGTCCTGAGTTTCTCAACAGCGACTGCTTCTTTTGGTCCTTTTCTTGCGCCAAGAAAAGGACGGAAGAAGATAGTCACTGTGACGGGCGAATGCTAGTATCGGTACCCCGGTGGAAAGGTGGTCCCCACGGATATGACCGTGGCTTTGATGTTCACCCATTCGCCCCCGTAGACGGGTTCGGAAAACACCACTTTATCGATGGCTTTGGTAACCCCGCCCATGGCGCCCGTACTTCGGAGAAACCGCTGGCCCGCCTTCGTGGCTGCGATGTCCATCCATGAAATCATCTTTCCCCCGAACAGGGAGCCGATAGTATTCAAGTCGGTGGGCATTACCAGCTGACTGTAGCTGGCGGTGATGTGTTTCGGTGAGATGAAAAAAGAGAGCCTCGTTAAATCTACCCTCGAGAAAACCCTGTTCCTCTGAAGAGCACGCCTTAAACGAGACTCTCTTTGTTTAGTTTACCTTAGAAATCTTTACTTGTCAAGTGGCGATTCGCTTGATACCTGCTGGCAGCAGCCATCGGCAGTCAGCAGATTCCGTTCTCGTTCTTTTCATCATTTAAGCAGGAGCATTTTGCGGGTCCGGGAGGTTGTGCCACGGGGCTCCTGAGTATGAAGCCGGAAGATGTAGATGCCCGTCCCCACAGGCGCTCCCCTGCTGTCCGTACCGTCCCAGAGTATCCGGTGGTACCCCCCTGGTTTCCATTCGTCCACCAGGGTGACCACTTCCTGGCCAAGAAGGTTATACACTTTTAGACTCACCAGGCCCGGCCTGGGCAAAGCGTACCGGATCCGGGTGGAGGGGTTGAACGGGTTGGGATAGTTCTGGAAAAGAGCCACCTTTTCCGGGAGCATGGAAAGGATTTCATCCACAGTCCTGGTCACATAGTCTGCCGCTCCCGCGATCACCTTGAACGGATGGGGCAGCACCTTTCCCTGGAAATCGTGGGCCGGTATGTAGTCAGCGATCAAGATCCCGTCATTGCCTGATGTAAGATCGGTCATCTCCCGGGTCATCAGGTCCAGAAGAACCACCTGGAAATCCCGGGGCACCTCACCGAAAAGATGGGGTGAGATACGGACGGGTCCCTCCTCACCCTTCACGTAGAGATCTATGTCCCAGACTCCGTTCGTCCCTCTGGGGGAGCGTATGTCGCTGGTAAATCTCGGGATCCCGGCGGCCGCAGGCCCCGGTCCAGAGAGGCGTGACCACCCTGGCCGGTCCATGGCCAGGGATACGTATTCATCCAGGTACGGCGGCTCAGGATTGTCGAACCTGTCGAGATCATCTTTCGCTCCTGCAACCCTGCCGATGAAGTTCGCCGGGTCTGAATAGGTGGCTCCCCTGACCGAAAGCTGCAGCTTCCAGCCGTCAAAAGGCTTGTCCGCTACCCTGGGAAGAGACGCGGGACCCGCTAGAGGGTCAATGCGCAGTGTCCGGGCTGTGTTTTCCCTGTTGTATAGGGCGTATCCACCCCAGGGGAGGAGTTCAGACACCACGTCCGACCACCCCTCTCCAGTATCCCCTCCGTACGTCAGCGGACCGTAGAACTCCGCTTGATCCACATCCAGCTTCACCGGGAAGGAATAGGGGGACCCGATGAGGTTCCATCCGGGCTGAAGGGTTAGCGTCCGGCCCG
>JBHIAI010000008.1:0-35610 GCA_046861655.1 Fidelibacterota bacterium
TATCTTCTGTCATGGCCCCACGGCCCTCGACTTCCTTGGTTTGATTTATTCATCAACCACACTTGCCTCATTGGGCGGGGAACAGAAACCGCGGACAAAAAATGGGGTTTCTTCTTCGCATCACGAATTATGAATCATGTTTCGTCCCTTCGTCAAGCTCAGGGCAGGCAAGCTCGGCATGACAGAGGGGAATCACCCTGAGCCCCTTCCTGTTACCCTGAGCCTGTCGAAGGGTGACAAGGGGGCATTGCCACGAATTGGGCATACCGCTTTTCAATCATCAATTCTCCGTGTCCTCTGTGGTAAGAAACTCATCTTAACTCCCGCGGAATTCGGGTGTCCTCTTTTCCAGGAAGGCCCGGATGCCTTCCTCCTTATCCCGGGTGGCGAAGGCGGCACCGAAGAGGTCAGCCTCGTATTCGAGACCCTGGTGCAGAGGGGTGTCAAGACCGCGGCGGATAGCCTCGAGAGAAAGCCGCACCGCTTCCGGTCCCCGTTTCAGAATGGACTCCCCGATCTTGAGAGCGGTGGGCATCACATCCTGGGGTGGAACCACCTCATTTACCAGTCCGATTCTCAGGGCGTCCCGGGCGCTCATGAGTTCACCGGTGGTGATCATTTCGATGGCCTTTCCGGGCCCCACCACCCGGGGCAGCCGTTGGGTCCCTCCCCAGCCCGGTATGATGCCCAGATTTACCTCAGGCTGACCGAAACGGGCTTTCTCTGAGGCGATCCGGATGTGACAGGCCAGAGCTACTTCACACCCTCCGCCCAATGCATACCCGTTGATGGCTGCGATGACGGGCCTCGGAAAAGATTCAATCACCAGGGTCAGGTCCTGGCCTTTCCGGGCAAACTCCACAGCCCCGTGTGAATCCAGGGGAAGCATTTCCTGGACGTCCGCACCCGCTATGAAAGCCTTCTGACCCTCTCCGGTCAGGATCACCACTCCCACGCCGCTCTTCGAGCGGAACTGAAGGAAGGCGTTTCTTAACGCTTCCACCGTGTCCGAATCAAGGGCATTCATGGCGTCGGGCCTGTTCACGGTGATAATTCCGCAGCCGTCGGAAATCTTCGTGATGACTGATGGCATGGATTCTCCCTCCTACCGTTTCCAGAAACTTCGACTCAGGACAACCATGACGGTGAAGATTTCCAACCTTCCCAGGAGCATGCAGAAGGACAAGAGCCATTTCGCCAGACCGGGAAGGAGGGCATAGTTGGATGCAGGACCCACGGAGCCCAGGCCGGGACCGATATTGCCTAAGGAAGCTGCCGTCGCCCCGAATGCGCTCACCAGATCCAGGCCCAACGCAGTGAGGACGACCGACACCGTCACAAACGTAGAGACATAAAACAGGATGAACCCCAGAGTCTTTCGAACAATATCTTCCCCGACGCTTCTGTGTCTGATTCTCAGAGGAATCACCGCTGTGGGATGCAACAATCGTTTGATTTCGGAAACGGAATATTTGATCATCACCAGAACCCGGGCAACTTTCATACCCCCTCCAGTTGACCCGGCACACCCGCCGAAAAACATCAGCAAAAGCATAACAATCTGGGCGAAGGATCCCCAGAGAAGATAATCGGCTGTCCCGTATCCCGTGGTGGTCATGATCGACACCACCTGGAAAAGGGAATCCCGGAAGATTCCATGGTGAAAAATTCCTGCCTTTGCGGCGTTATTCACCATGATGGAGGCGGAAAAAACGGCGATGAGACCCACGTAGAACCTGAATTCCCCGTCTCTGAAGTAACCCTTTATGTTGCCGGTAAGGGCCCGCCAGTGGAGACTGAAGTTTACCCCAGCTAAGAACATGAAGAACACAAACGTGTATTGCACAAAGGGGTGGGTAAAGTGTCCGATGCTGGCATTCTTCGTTGAGAAACCTCCAGTGGCCATGGTCGTAAACGTGTGACACATGGAGTCAAACAGGGACAGCCCTCCCGCCAGCAGAAGGGCCGTTTCCGCCAGACTGATGCCGAAATAGACCAGCCACAGCGTTTTTGCCGTCTCCCGGACTCGAGGTTTGATCTTATCTGCCATCATGCCAGGCACTTCCGCTTTGAAGAGCTGAACTCCCCCAACCCCTAATAGCGGCAGGATAGCAATGGAAAAGACAATGATGCCCATTCCCCCGATCCACTGGATAAAGCTCCTCCAGAAAAGAACACCGTGGGGCATGCTCTCGATTCCCCTTGAAAGGTGGGGCAGGGTCCGAGAGTCCCCGATGATCGTGGCTCCCGTGGTGGTCACCCCGGACATGGATTCAAAGAAAGCGTCGGTCACATTGGGGATGGTTCCGGTCAAGAGAAAGGGGAGTGATCCAAAGGTTGCCACCGCCAGCCAGGCGAAGGTGACCACGGCAAACCCATCCTTGATGCTCAGCTGGACTGGTCCCCGGGTGAAATACCACACTGGAAGGGCGATCATCAGGGTGACGGCGGAAGAGAGAAGGATCCCGTCCAGGTCGGGGTCTCCGTACACCCACGACCAGACCGCTGCCAGCAGCATGGTCAACGCCAGGATAGAGATGAGGGCACCTAGAACATTGAGGATGCTGCGTGGGTGCATGAATCTCAGGAGTGCAGGATTCGAAGAGAATCGAATTCAGAAGCGAATAGATGAGGTGATTTCACGCCGCGACTATGACCCCAATTGTCTCCGCTAAATCGATTCATGTTCGAATCCTGCACTCCTATGAAAAGAGCTTTTCCACCCTGGGAATGCTTTGGGGAAGAGCAAAGACGAGAACGGTATCTTCTTCAGAGATCTGGGTGTCTCCTGTGGGAATGAAAACATGGCCGTGGTGGTTGACGGCCCCGACAATGCAATTTTCGGGAAACTTGATATGGCTTAAGACCTCCCGGGTCACCCGGCTCCCCGGGGAGGGACTGAATTCAAGGGCTTCGACGTCGATGTCCTCAAAGTCGGTGATCACCACATGCCGGTCACTCTTGATCGTTTCAAGAATGGCCATCACCGTACACATATTCTTGCTGATGACCCCGTCGATCCCCATGAGTTTCAGAATGGGAATGTATTCTGCCGTAGCCACGTGAACCAGGACCTGTCTCGCTCCCAGATGTTTGACCAGAAGTCCGGACAGAAGATTGGTCTGTTCATTCTGGGTGACGGCGATAAAGCTGTCAAGTTCTTCAACGTTTTCACTCCTGAGAAACTCAATATCTGTCCCGTCCCCGGAAAGAATCAGAGTCTTCTCCAGCTCCGAGGCCAGACGCTGGGCTTTTTCCCGGTCTCCCTCGACCAGGCGGACATCGATCTTATCCTGAAGGCTTCGGGCCAGGGCACGGCCGATTTTCCCTCCCCCCAGGATCATAGCCTTTCGAGTCTCTTGATAGGGTTTTCCCATCATCCCCAACAGGTCGGGGACACGTTCTTTCGTGACGAGAAAATAACAAATATCGTTCAGTTCGAACCGGGTCTCCCCGTGAGGAATAACGGTATCCCGGCCCCTCATGACCGCCACGGCGCTAAAATGGAAATCGGAATGTTCCCGACGAATCTCTCCCAGGTCTTTCCCGATGACCGGGCAGCCGTTATCGAGCCGGATACCCATGAGCTGAAGCCGTCCCCCTTCGAACTCCACAACACTGGACGCCGCGGTCTGCATGACCAACCGTATGATCTCACGGGTGGCGGCCAGTTCCGGATGGATAACCTTTTCAATCCCGAACTTTTCAGGATGAAGGATGCTGTCCCGCCCAGTATATTCCGTGTTTCGCAGCCGGGCGATAATCTTGGGGGCACCCAGTTGATGAGCCAGCTGGGAAGCGATGAGGTTAACCTCGTCCACCCGGGTTACCGCCACCACGATGTCCGCGTTCTGAACATCGGCCTCTCTCAAGACCCTGGGACTGGCGCCGTCGCCGTGAACCACGATAACATCCAGCGTTTCAGACGCCCTCTGAACCTTTTCCAGGGCGATGTCAATGAGGGTAATATCGTAATTCTCTTCGCTCAAACCCTTGGCAAGGTGGAACCCAACCTCGCCCGCACCGATGATAACAATTTTCATGACCTACACTCTTTCCTCGTGACCTGTGGGCACGATTCGCATGGCGTAATGCGTAATTCGTGATGCGTAACGCCTAATCCGTGATGCGTAACGCCTAATCCGTGATTCACAAAAACGCCCCCCTGTCATGCTGAGCTTGCGTGTCCTGAGCTTGACGAAGGGACGAAGCCTGCCGAAGGGTCGGAGCGTGACGTGCAATGCGGTAGGCATGAGGGGGAAGGAAATCTTGCGGTATGTGCGCACAAACAACGCCCAGGAAAGCTACCTGAGCAGAACCATTTTCATGGTATGGTAGTTGGCTCCCACCTTCAGAGAGCAGACGTATTCTCCCGGTGAGACCGGGTCCCCCGATTCATCCCTTCCATCCCAGGTTACCTCGTGGGTGCCGGCCGGGAGGACGCCGTTTTTCAGCACCCGTACTCTCTCACCAAGAACCGTATAGGCCGCCAGGTGGATCACCGCGTCCTCCGGCAGATCGAATCGGATCACCGTTTTGTGATTGAATGGATTGGGAAAGTTCTGGGACATCTGGAATCTGTCGGGCAGAGGAGGCAGAATGTGAATGGTTCCCCCGGCCACTTTGACACGAATCTCTTTCCCCTCAGGGGTGGAGGCCACAAAATCCTTTACGATGAGATTCACGGTTCCTTTGAATTCATCCCTGCGGGAGAGGGGAATGCTCAATACAGGGGTGGAGAGGTCCAGTTCTCTCCCCTCTTCGCTGAACGCCACGATCTTCATCCAGGCGGAATCCCCGCTGGAAAAAAGAGAAAAATGCCTGTTGCTGGGGGAGAATTCCGGCTTGCCCAGGAGAATTTTTTCGGGATCGTATTCCACCTGAAACTGAAGACCGGCTATTCGTTCAGGAGAATGGATGCTCATTTCGATACGTTCTCCCTCGGTAGCGGGCAGAACGACGTCGGAGAATTCCGCCCTGGCCTGAGGCGAATTCCCGGAGGTTCCGGAAGGAATCAAGAGGGGAAGGAAAAAGGTCAGCAGTACGGGAAGCATGGGACCACCTGATTATCGCGGGCGAAACTACACATAATCTGAGTCTAAGTCAATTCGTTGGTTCATGTCGATTGTCGTCCCAGGCGGGATTCTGGCATCGCGACTCCACTGCGGCAATGAGTTCATCCCTGCGGGGGGATTCGACCAAGAAATCAAAATCGTCTGTTTCCACGGTCAGAACAGGGAACTGTCCCGATGCCCTGTGGATCCATCTGTCGTAGGCCACATTCAGCCGGTGCAGATACTCCGGTGAGATACGGCGCTCGTATTCCCGTCCCCGCTTCCGGACCCGGGTCATGAGGGTATCGGTGGACGCTTTCAGATAGACAATGAGGGCTGGACTCGACAAATACGAGGTCATTTCCTTGAACAGGGTCCTGTAATTATTCCAGTCCCGTTCGGTCATGGCTCCTCCCTCAAACAGGGACCGGGCAAATATCTCCACATCCTCATAGATGGTCCGATCCTGGACAGCCGGCCGGTTCCCCCTGGCCATCTCACGCTGAGTCTGAAATCGACGGGAGAGGAAATAGATCTGAAGATGGAAACTCCACTTTTTCATATCGGCGTAAAAGTCTTGAAGGTAGGGGTTGTCATCCACCGATTCGTAGAAGGCCCGCCAGCCGAGACGCGAGGAAAGGATTCGGGTCAATGTGGTCTTGCCCACGGCGATGTTCCCGGCAATGCCCACAAACGGGACTTGCCTCAACATATCCCCTTTCAAGCCTCTACCATAATTCGATGCGGCTCTGATCCCCCACACTCAACCGGTGAGTCTTGGGCTTGGCATCTGACCGCGTGATCCGGACATCATGACCCAGAAGGGAGGCTTCGATCCTCACGTCCACATTGTGGACCCTGGAGTTGTCCATGACGATGGAATACTCAATCTCACTGCCCACGATCTCACATCCGTCGGCAATAGAGGTGTAAGGACCGATAAAGGCCCTTTCCACCCGGACATTTTCACCGATCATGACAGGGCCCCGGATCGAGCTGTCCACCACCCGGCTTCCTTTTCCCACACGGACCCGGCCCCTCAAGGTCGATGCCTGATCCACTTCCCCCCTCACACGACCTTTCATACTGTCCAGAACCAGACGGTTGGCCTCAAGCAGATCGGATGCCTTTCCTGTGTCCTTCCACCACCCGGTAATCTCCGAGTAGGTTACTCTGTGACGGCGATCCAGAAGATACTGGTGGGCATCGGAGATCTCCAGTTCCCCCCGGTCGGAAGGATTGATATGATTCACGGCCTCGAATATGTGGTGGTCGTACAGATAGATCCCCGTTACGGCGAAGTTGCTCTTAGGCTTTGAGGGCTTCTCTTCAATGGAGACGATTTTTCCATCCACAATCTCCGGAACGCCAAACCGCTGAGGATCGGGCACCTGACTCAAAACCAGATGGCAGTTGGAACTATTCTTCTCAAACTCCTCAATGAAATTCCTTATGCCTCCTACCAGAATATTGTCCCCCAGGTAGAAAACGAATTTGTCTTCCCCAACGAAGGGCTCCGAGATCTTGACCACATGGGCCAGTCCCAGGGGTGTTTCCTGCTCAATGTATGTGATCTTAAGTCCCAACTCCTGGCCATCCCCGAAGACCCCCTCGATTTCCCTGTCCCCCCTGTTTACGACCACACCCACCTCTATGATTCCTGCGTCCTTCACGTACTCCAGGGCATAACGCAGCATGGGTTTATTCGCTATGGGGATCAGATGCTTGTTCTTGGTATGAGTAATGGGCCTCAGTCGTGTCCCGTGGCCACCGGCCGTCACCACCGCTTTCACAATGTTTCCCCCCTTGCTTGAGAATCCCGACGACTCTTGTCGTGAAAGTCCTCTATTGGGACTGTTTCAATGCCTGCTTGCTTAAGATGTCAGCCTTCCTGTTATCCCCCCGGGACACATGGCGAATTTCCCACGTCTCGAACCGATCCAACAGGGTTTTCGATCTAAAGTAAAGCTTTATAAGGCGTTCGTTTTTTACCCTATATTCGAGAGTTAACTGTTTAACAAGAAGTTCGCTATCGCTGTAAACAGCCAGGGGTCCGGTGCTCACGTTCCTGGCCTTTTCCAAACCCGAAATAAGAGCCCGGTATTCGGCTTCGTTGTTGGTAGCCTTCCCGATATTCTCCGAAAGGTGAAGAGTTCCTTCCCCTTCTTTGCCCCTTTTCCGGTTTCATAAATCACCCCGCCTATTCCCGCCATTCCGGTTGCGGGATCGGAGGCACCGTCCACGTAAAGGATGAGTCCGTCCGATGCCTGGGACGAACCCGTTATCCTGGCGTACAGCGTCTCCCATTCAGAGGGGGTTGTGTCCGGGAACATCTCCACCAGCTTCGTCACCGATTCAGGAGAAAACAGCTGACGAAGAAGGTTTTTTTCCCGTGAGGTCAAGGCCATTACGATTTCGATTCCGCGATGGCCGAGCAGACATAGTCCGCCACTTCACGGGTACCCATACTGCCCCCCAGGTCCCGGGTAACCCAGCCACTTCGCAGCGCTTTTCTCAGGGCCTGGTCAATCTCCCGGGATGCTCGTTTTTTCCCCAGGAAATCCATCAGGTCCTGGACACACAGCATGGCCGCCATGGGATTGGCGTAATCTTTTCCGGCATACTTTGTGGACGAAGAGTGAAGGGGACGAAACAGACCTACCTGGCCCGGATGAAGATTTGACGATGCCACCAGTCCTGGGCCTCCCTGGAGGGCTGTGCCCAGACTGGAAAGTATGGAACCCAGGAGGTGGTTGGTTACCAGAACGTCGAATTCCTCCGGATCGGTCACCAGCTGTTGGATCACCGTGTCCAGACCAGAACGGGTGGTGGCCACAGCGTCGTATTCCTCCCCAACCTCCAGAAAAGTCTTGACCCAAAGATCCCTGCTGTGAACATATGCCCTCGATTTGTGGACTAAGGTGACCTTGGACCGGCGGTTCTCAAGGGCGTAGTCGAAAGCGAACCGAATCACCCGTTCCACTCGCCTCCGGATGTCTATCTCTTCTTCAACGACGATTTCATCCTCGGTCCCCTTGTCCACGGCCGTACCGGCACCGGCATGGATTCCTCCCATGGCCTCCCAGATGAGAACGAGATCGATGTTCTTTCCCGATGCATTGGCCAGAGGGAAAAAATCGTCGGACAGGACCCGGATTCTTCGCAATCCTGCATACAGGTCAAGGTGCGTTATGAGACCGGAAATGATCTCCCTGGCGTGCCGATCCTGGGGAACCCTGGGGTCGCCGAATGGGCCCATGAGAATACCTTTGTATCCCCCTCTAAGTTCGTCTACGATTCCTTCAGGGAGAGCGAGGCCTGTCTCCAGGGTGTGGTCCGCCCCCAGATCGAATTGGGCAGATTCCACATCAACACCGAATGTATCCCTGAGCGTATCCATCAGTTTGGACGCCTCGTCCATGACTTCCGGGCCCACTCCGTCCCCGGGTATGATCGCAATCCTGGTCACGATTCCTACCGCCTGGGGTAGCCGTACGGCGAATAGTAGGGCTCGAGGAGCTCGTATTCACCGAAACCGTTGTAGTCCACAAAAAGAAATGAACGGTTGATAACATAATAGTGCCAGCGCTGGTACGACCTTCCGTCCCTGGCGAACAGATTAACTTCGATATCGTCGGGAGGACCGAAAAGGATGAAGATCATTCCCATGTCCGTTTTCCACCCGTCTTGAAAAGCGCCAAATCTTTCGTTGGAATACTCCACTCTGCGGTAATACTCATCCATCAATTCGTTGGCAGGCGTGTTGGGGGTGGGATCCCGCTCCTTCCAGAACTGTCTGAACAATTCCTCTTGCTTTCCCTCTTCGGCCCGGCGAATCTTGCTGGATTCTTCCGGTGTGGCGATGTACCGGATTTGATCTATGGCCTCTTCCAGGTCCCCCACATGGGTCGTGAGTCCGCCCCAGAGGACATCGATGGCGAGTTCGCCCCTCGAAACGGTTTCGGCCGCCAGAGCTTCCAGAACGATCTTGAACTTGTTCTCCCTGATGTTTCCCAGTTCGTAGGGAACCACTCTGGAGATTACCCTTTCAACGGAACGGGAGGTATCGATCTGTTCAACCAGCTGTTCATCCTTGACCGACACAACACGGGTCGTCAATACGTATTCTTCCACCGGCAACCGGAGTTCTAGAAAAATGTGAAACACGGACCGGCCGTCAGTGATTTGAGGCGGCAGAATGGGAGTCCCGTAGGGGAAGGATTCTGAAACGTTGTCGGGGTCTACCAGAAGCAAATCGCTCAGGACGGTCTCGCCCGTGAAGCGGGTCAGGTCCACAACGAACGTCTTCTTGTCCGATTTGTGGGTATCCATGTCTTTCAGTTCCACGATACAATTGTAGCTCTGGGGTTTGAGAAAGAAGGAAGCCTTTTCCAGTTCAAACAATTTCGGCGAAACGGTCTCCTTGTATCCAGAGGTTTCCACGTTCCGGACCCAGATCTTACCGTCCACCTGGATCCCGGCCGTCGTCTGTACGCTGACGGAAAGCTCATATTGAGCTTCAAACCGATTCCCTTTCCTGAGAAACTGAATCGCATCGTAGGGAACCTTTATGATGGCGTCCAGGCGAACGGAGTCGGGAGAAGAAGTGGGATAGGCTGGAATCGTCGCCTGGAAATAGGGAAAGCCCAGGGGTTTCTTCCTGTCCTGCTGGGGCATCAGCGACGCGGTTCCTGACGGGACGGGCAATACGGCCAGGAGTGCGAACATTATGGGCCAGGCTCGAAAAACCAGATTCACTTCAGATGCTTTCTCCACTTGAACATTACCAGTCCTTCAGGAGTTCCAAACCACACCACCTCGCTCCCGACGATTATGGACCTGATCACGTTGGAGGGAAGGCCATCCCGGACGGTGAATCGCCGGGTATACCCCGTGGCGAGATTCATGGCCAATACCCCTTCTGTCGTCCCCACCCAGATGATGTCGTCCTCCTTTTTCGGACCTTCATACAGCCCAAGAACGAGAATGACAAACCCCACAAGGCGTGACTGTCCCGTGAGTCGGGTCCATTCCCGGGTGGTTCTGTCAAAGGCCAAGAGGCCCAGTTCGTCCCCAAAATAAACCATACTGTCAGAAGAAACAATAGCGGCTACGGTCGACATCACCGGTTGCCAGTTCTCGACCCCTTCCGGTTCGTCTTCGGAAGGTTCATCCCCATAACTTCCGTACCTGCGGACCTGCTCAGCGACAGGATCCCACCGCCATATGCCCAGATCGGTGGAAATCCACAGAGAATTCCCATCCCAATGGAGGGCCCGCACGGGAAGGTTTTGAAGCCGTCCCGAAAGGTCCCAGCTGACGGATTCCTTGGATGTGGGCGAAACCCGGGAAAGACCTTCCGGAGTTCCTGCATAGACGTAGACTCCATCAAAGGCGATGAAGGTAATCCGGCTGTCCTTCAAGCCCCGTTCCTCGGAGAGCAAGAACCACGAGTTGTTTTCCTGATCATAGATTTCAATCCCGCCTGGGGTCCCCAGCCACCATTCCTTCTCCACCCGGGTTCCGCAGTACACTTGATCCTCTCCAAAGGGGATTTCGTATCCCACCCGGAACCAGTCCCAGGTCCGTCTCCCTGCGTCGAACAGGGTGATTCCGGTCGCATCAGTGGGTCGAGCGATGCCCCCAACCCACATCCCCCGGGATGTCTCCACAAGGACCTCTGAATTGGTCTGGGCGGGACCTGTGATGAGAGGAGTCAGTTGCCGCATCTGACCGTCTCCATAGAATACTGGGCCCGCCCACGTCCCCACCCACATGTCGCCAAATCGGTCCTGATACGCCGTGGAAACGTACACTTCTTCCATGTGGGGACCCCTGAGAATATCCACTTCGTTGATCCATCCGCCGGTGGCCACGAAGTCGTTCAGGATTTCCAGATCCTTCCAGTATCCTACGGACGGGGCACTCCCCCAGCTCACGTTCTTCTCTGGGAGGGTGGCGTACGGCGTGATGACGAACCCTGAAAGATGATCCAGTTTCAGGGTTTGACTGGTGGTGATGCACCATAGGTGATCCGGCGTGGAGCCGATACGGATGATCCTCTCCCCCGGCCGTAATCCCAGGGCCTCCCTGGTTACCGACTGCCACTGGCGTCCGCCATCGGAAGAGTAGTTCAGGTCTGACGAAGTCGCCGCCCATAGAAACTGAGTGTGGAAGTCATAGTACACGGCCCGAACATCATCGTGACTCAGTCCCTGGGAACGGGTGATGGGATGGTCCCAGTACTTCCCGAACAAATGGTACCTCTGAATCCCCCCGTTGGTACCCAGGTAAATGTATTCCCTCCCCTCGGTGATGGATGAGACAAACTGACTGTTTCTGTATGTCACCCAGTCCCAGGGGTCGTATTCAACCGCCTTCTGGGCCCCCAACCAGGATGTCGTTACCAGTAGTAAGAGGACCTGTCCGACAGGCTCCAGAGATGGGATCCTGGGGCAGTCAGGTGTTATGGTCGATGATGATTTCGTGTAGGTTGTCCCGGGTGATGGGCACCACCCCTACTTCCTCGCAGACCCGTCCAGCAGCGTAGTTCGCCACGGTGGCCGCCTCCTGTGGCGATGCACCCGATATGTGAGCCAGGCAGAAGCTCGCGATGACAGTATCACCCGCACCGGACACATCGTGAACGCTTCTGGCCCTGGTGGGTATCCGGTGATGTCCAGATCCATCGAAAAGGGACATTCCCTTTTCACTCCGTGTGATCAAAAGAATCTCGCAGTCAAGTTTTTCCCTGAGAGCCTGACCGGATTCCACCACAGTATCCTCCACCGAAAAATCGAGCCCCGTGGCCCTGCTGACTTCCTGCTGATTGGGTTTGACTAGAGTCATGCCCGAATAGCTGAAGAAATTTTCATATTTGGGATCGGCGTACATAGGGATGACCTCCTTCTGACATATCTCTTTCACCCGGTCGACGAATGCGGGAACCAGAAGGCCCTTGTTATAGTCCTGAAAAATAACAGCGTCACAGCTACCCAGAACGGATTTCACTTCCTCTTTCAACCTCTTGAGCACGTCCTCTCCCGACGGACTCACGTCCTCCCAGTCCGTCCGCACCACCTGCTGCCCCTGGGCAATGATGCGGGTCTTGACCGTTGTGGGTTTGGCTGGATCCACCAACACCCCCTGAACATCGATTCCCAGGTCATTGAGAATCGACTTAAGCCGGGCGCCGTCGGGATCGTCTCCCACTGCGCCAGTCACCAGCACCCGGGCCCCCAGAGACCGGAGGTTATAGGCAACATTGGCTGCACCGCCGGGATTGCTCCCGGTGGATTCGATTTTCACCACGGGGACAGGGGCTTCAGGGGATATTCGTCCTGCGTGACCCCACAGGTAATTGTCCAGAATAAGATCCCCGATCACAAGAACGGTCTTGGACCCAAAACCCTTTTCAAGCTCTTTGTACCGGGCGGGATTCACGATCGGATGAGAAGACTTCTTCCGGTCATATCCGATGGGATGGAAATACCCAGGAAGTCAAGTATGGTGGGAGCCACGTCCGCCAGTCCTCCGCCCGGATCCAGGGAAATCTCATCGGGGGAGGGACTGACCGGGATAAACGGAACGGGGTTCACGGTATGGGCGGTGTGTTCTTCACCCCCGTCCTCGGCTTCCATGATTTCAGCATTACCATGATCTGCGGTGATGAAGGCTGCCGCCCCCTGCTTCACCGCCGCATCCACCACCTCTCCTGTCACCCGGTCGGCCTCCTCAACAGCCCGGACGGTGGCTTTCAGGTTCCCCGTGTGGCCCACCATATCGGGGTTAGCCAGATTCACGATGATGCAATCATAGGAGTCGTCATCAATGGCCTGCAGGACCGTGTCCTTGATCCCCTCCGCGCTCATTTCCGGCATTTGATCATAGGTGGCAACCTTGGGGGAGGGGATAAGAATCCGGTCTTCCCGGAAAAGGGGTGTTTCCTTCCCACCGTTGAAGAAATAGGTCACATGAGCGTATTTTTCCGTCTCAGCCACCCTGAGCTGATGATAGCCCTCGTTTGCCAGTACTTCACCAAAGATGTTTGTCAGGGAAACGGGACTGAAGACCACAGGAAACGTGAAGGTATCGTCGTAGGAAGTCATGGTGGCGGTAAAAACAGGTCCCATCACTCTGGGAAATTCCTGGAATTCCTCTCCCCCCAATGCCCGGGCGATCTGTCTCATGCGGTCCGCACGAAAGTTGAAACAGAACAGGGCATCGTTTTCCTTGACGGTGGGGACACCGTTGCCGGAATTGAGCACCACGGGCCGGATGAATTCGTCGGTGACACCCCGATCATACGACGCCTGAATGGCCGCCAGCGAATCGGCGAACGATTCCCCCTTGCCTGCCACCAGGGCCCGGTAGGCCAGTTCGGTGCGCTCCCACCGTTTGTCCCGGTCCATGGCGTAGTAACGACCCATCACGGTGGCCACCGCACCCACTCCGAGCTCACCCATTCTTTTCATCACCTGGCGCACGTACCGGACCCCCGATCTTGGGGAGGTATCCCGCCCGTCGGTGACGGCATGAACGTACACCGGGTTTATCCCCTCCTCTTTCGCCAATTTCAGGAGCGCGAAGAGGTGGTCCAGGTGGCTGTGAACACCCGCATCGGACACCAGTCCCAACAGATGAAGGGCCGTCTTGTTTTCCCGAACAAAGGAGAATACATCCCTGAGTACGGTACTTTTCCCCAGGTTATCCGAGTCGATCGCCTCGTTGATCCTCACCAGGTCATGCCGTACGATTCTACCCGCACCGATGGTCAGGTGACCAACTTCCGAATTGCCGATCACTCCCTCGGGAAGCCCCACCGCAGGTCCGGCCGCCTCCAGGCTCGTCCAGGGATGCTCCCGGAGGAGCCGGTCCAGGGCGGGCGTGCGGGCCAGTCTGAAAGCATTGGCGTGCTTCGAATCCCTGAGTCCCAGACCATCCAGGATGACGAGAACAAACTTCAGACGCTGTGACGTCATTCTCCCCCTCCTGCCAGGACCGCCAGATGAGCTTCGGCACATTCACGCAGAGCCACAAGGTCGTAGCCCCCTTCCAAGACTGAAAGCAGGCGACCGCAGCATACTTCCTCCGCCAGGTCGGCCGTTATCTTGGTCATCATCTTGAAGGCCTCAGTGGACACATCCATATTGGCCAGTGGATCCCGGGCGTGAGCGTCAAACCCGCAAGACACGATGATAAGTCCAGGTCGAAACCTCAAGACTGTGTCGGAGACAGAGTTTTCCATAATGTCCAGATATTCCCGGTCGCCGCTTCCGGCTCGAAGGGGAAAATTCTGGGTGGTCCCCAGCCCCGGTCCCGTCCCCGTCTCTGTCCGGTCCCCTGTGCCCGGGTAGAAGGGATACTGGTGAAGACTGACATAGAAGACGGATGGATCGGATTCAAAAATGTGCTGGGTTCCGTTCCCGTGATGGACGTCCCAGTCGAGAATGAAGATGCGTTCCACATCGAAAGTTTCCTGTGCGTACCGGGCAGCTACGGCTACATGGTTGAACAGACAAAACCCCATGGCTGTCCCGGTCTCGGCGTGATGCCCTGGAGGTCTTACCAGGCAGAACGCGTTCCTTACGGAGCCGTGGGAGATCTGCCTCACGGCTTCCGTCACCCCTCCGGTGGCCAAAAGGCCCACCGAAAAGGAATCTTCGCTGATAACCGTATCGCCTCCGTCGAGCACCCGCCGCCCTCTGGAATAGGCCCCCTCAAGCCCGTCCACATAATCGTCGTCGTGGACCAACCCAACGGTCTCCCGCGATGCCGGTTGTGGATGAATGATCTTAAGGGATGCTCCCAGGCGTACCGACTCTATGTGATCCATGATGGTTTCCAGCCGACTGGGACTTTCAGGGTGTCCGGGCCCGGGGTTGTGTTTCAGGTAGTCCGGGCTGAATATCAATCCCGTGGGGTATGATGCCTGGGCGGATACTGGCGAAACCCTCACTGTCCTTTTTTCAGCGACCGCACCTTGGAGATATGGCCGTTATCCAGCGACACCAGCACCGAAGCAACACTCTTGACGTTACCTATGTCCGTGCTTGAAAGGATCAGGGTGGTGCCTCTTTTCCTCGCACTGTAGGAGAGCCGCCGGTCGAAATCCCGTCTCATCTGGGTATCGAAGTTAATGCCGTAGTCATCGACGATCAAAACCTTGGGATCGGATTCTATGGCCACGATCATGTTCATGCGGTAGCTATGCCCCCTGGAGAGGCTGGGCACGGCCATCTCCCATTCCGTGGAGAGGGGAGGCCGGGAATAGTACTGACGCTGGATGTAATCGACCCTCTCAGGCAGCCGCTTCTTGAGGTACTCCTGAACCGTTCCGGTAAAGCCGTCCGATTCTTCCTCCAGAAACACGATTTCGGACGGTACTTTGATTCTTCCCAGCCAGGTCCGGGCGAACCGTTTCTTTTCGTACAGTACCTTTCCCTCGGTGGGTTTGATCCGGCCCGCCAGGATTTCCAGCAGCGTGGTCTTACCGGACCCCACGGGGCCAAGAATGCCATACGGAGTTCCCCTGTGGAACTGAAACTGACTGATTTTGAGGGCCGTCCGGCCGTCTCGAGTGACCCGGAGATTTTCTAGCTCAAAGATGGGAACCTGTATTCTGTTCATCTACGGCCTCTCCTTCCGGTTCCTCATCAGGTCGCGAAAGGTCCTGATGAGTGTCCCGCCAGGCGGGACCATCCATTCAGGTCATCTCAATCCCGGGATGGGAGGGGGGAGATTAACTGGCCGAACGTTCGGAGAGAAATCTTTCGGCGTCGAGGGCCGCCATGCAGCCGCTACCGGCCGCCGTCACAGCCTGTCGATACACAAAATCCTGAACATCTCCCGCTGCGAATACGCCCTCGACGGACGTGTGAGTCGAACCGTTACGGGTGACAATATAACCTTTTTCATTGGTTTCCAGCTGCCCGTCAAAAATGGAGGTGTTGGGGATGTGCCCGATGGCGAGAAATACGCCATCACAGGAAAACTCCCGCGTCTGAGATGTCACTGTGTCCTTCAACACAACCCCCGTGACCCCCGTTTCGGAAGTTCCCAAAATGTCCTCAACCACTGAATTCCAGATGAAATCAATCTTCGGGTGCTTCTTGGCCCGTTCCTGCATGATCCTGGAAGCCCTCAACTCATCCCTGCGATGAACCACAAACACCTCCTGGACAAACTTGGTGAGGAAAAGGGACTCTTCCATGGCAGAATCCCCTCCCCCAACCACAACCACACGCTTGTCCTTGAAAAAGAAGCCGTCGCACGTGGCACACGCGGAAACACCGTGACCCATCAACTTCGATTCTGACTCCAGTCCTAACAATCTGGCCGATGCACCCGTGGAAATGATCAAGGCCTCAGCCTCGTAACGATCATCGCCGACCCACACCTTGAAAGGTCTCTCCGTCAGATCCACCCTGGTTACATGCTTGAACTGGCACGCAGCCCCGAATCTGGTGGCCTGATTCCGGAATAGATCCATCAGCTCGGGCCCCAGGACGCCATCAGGAAAACCGGGAAAGTTTTCTACATCCGTGGTGATAGTGAGCTGTCCCCCCGGCTGATTTCCCTCAAACACCAGGGGTTCGAGATTGGCCCTGGCCGTGTAGATGGCTGCCGTTAATCCGGCGGCTCCCGAACCGATAATGATGACCTTGTGAACCATTAATTATCCAAAACTTTATCCAGTACCTGGGTAATGGATTCCTTCGGCACCGCCCCCACAATCTGATCGGAGATGGTACCCTCCTTGAAAACTAAGAGGTTCGGAATGCTCCGGATTCCGAATTCCGTAGCCGTACCCGGATTGTCATCCACATTCAGCCTGCCCACCTTCAGCTTTCCCTCGTACTTCCCCGCTATCTCCCTCACGTGAGGCTCGATCATCCGACACGGAGCACACCATTCCGCCCAAAAATCGACCAGAACGGGCAGGTCCGAACCGAGAACTTCAGACTCAAAATTACTATCCGTAAACTCTGCTAGCTTTCCACCCATATTCCCCCCATTTTGCTTTCAGCAATTCAACCTGGTACTCACACACAAATTTAACCTCCCCTGTGAATTCATCAAAAGGGAGAAACCTCGAAAGAGTTCAACGGTAAGGTCCGCGACAGTCAAGTCCAGGCCCTACCCGGAAGGTTTAAGCCTGACTCTCAAAAACCTTCTCTTGCCCACTTTCAATATTCGCTCTGTATCCACCTCCAGCCTGTGGGCGGTATCCGTCACCTTTTCCCCGTCGACCCGTACCGCTCCCTGGGTCACCAGTCTCCGGGCCTCCCCTTTGGAAGAAGCCAAACCGGAATCAAAAAGAAGCTGAACGATGGAGACCGGACTGGACGGCACCGGAAAGGTTTTCATCTCTTCGGGCGCCTCCTTGTTCACAAAGATCCGGTCGAACTTGGATTCCGCCTCAAGAGCCGCCTCCCGGGAATGGTAAAGGGCCACGATTTCCCTGGCCAGACGCCTTTTTAGATCCCTGGGATTGACCGATTCCTCGGCGAGCTGAGTCTTAATCTCCTCCAGATCGTCCGTTGAAATGTCGGTGGCCAGTTCGAAATAGGAAAGAATCAGGGTGTCGGGAATGGACAGGGTCTTGCCGTACATCTCCTCAGGTGTCTCGGTGAGACCGATGGCATTGTCATAAGACTTCGACATTTTTCTTACCCCGTCCGTTCCCTCCAGAAGGGGCGTCGTTATTACCACCTGGGGGTCCTGATCATAATCCCGCTGAAGATCCCGTCCCAGAAGAAGATTGAATTTCTGATCCGTCCCTCCCAGTTCCACGTCAGCTTTCAGCTCGATGGAATCCATGGCCTGGGCAAGGGGATAAAGAAACTCATGGATGGATATGGGGGTTTCGTTCCGGTAGCGGGATTCAAAATCGTTCCTCTCCAGCATCCGGGCTACCGTATAATGGCTGGCAAGCTTTATCACATCTTCAAAGGACATGTTCCCCAGCCACTGGGAATTGTGAACGATCTCCAGGCGGTCCGTGTCCAGCACCGCCGACGCCTGATCCACGTACGTCTTCCCGTAGTCCCGGGTCTGTTCCGCGGTCATCTGGGGACGGGTGGCGCTGGTCCCGGAGGGATCGCCGATCATAGCCGTAAAATCACCCACCACCAGGACCGCCCTGTGGCCCAAGTCCTGAAACTGCCTGAGCTTTCGCAGGACCACCGCATGACCGATGTGGAGATCGGGCCGGCTAGGATCGCAGCCCAGTTTGACCACCAGTCCTTTTCCGGTCTCGAGGGACTTCCGGAGTTTTGCTTCCAGCTCCTCCTCGGAGATAATCTCCTCCGTTCCCCGCCGGATGAGATCCATCTGATCTTTTACTTGGGAAAACTGGGTCATTTGGCCTGTTTTCTGTTCTTCAAATCCCGTTCCAGGATCCGTTGCCGGTCTCGTTCCGCCAGGGCCCGTTTTTTCTCGTACTGACGCTTTCCTTTCGCCAGCGCAACCTCCACCTTGGCCCATCCGTCCTTGAAATATACCTTGAGAGGGACAAGCGTGCGGCCTTTCGTGGTTACCTCGCGGGCAAGCTTACGGATTTCCCTCCTGTGGAGCAGCACTTTTCTGTCCCTGTACGGGTCATGTCCCTCAAAACCCGTGTGGGAATAGGGACCGATATGCATCCCAACCAGAAACGCCTCCCCTTCCCGGAGGGTCACGTGGGCGTCCCGAAGATTGACTCTTCCTTCCCTCAAGCTCTTCACTTCGGTCCCTGTTAGAACGAGACCGGCTTCGAAGGAATCGAGGATGTGGTACTGATGAAAGGCCTTGCGGTTGGTGGTGACGGCTCTCGTGTCCGGGTCCATGATCGCCTCCGAAAAGTTAGACCCCGACCCGCCCACATTCAAGCTTATTCCTTGAATGTAGGGACGATGCGGCATAATTTCGTCCCCCACCCGCCTGACCGGTGTCGGGCAGGTTGCCCGGATGGCGGAATTGGTAGACGCGCATGGTTCAGGACCATGTGGTCGAAAGACCGTGCAGGTTCAACTCCTGTTCCGGGCACCATTCGCAGTAGGTGGCTGTCCATAAGAACGCGATCGAGAAGTCGCGAAAACTTAAGCCGGAGATTCCGCATACCGGCAACAACGGTATTCCGATTCGCGATGAGATCGAACTGGAATTTCCCCTGCGGTTTCCAGGCGCATAACCCACCCCGTGGCTTCGTCCGCCGAAATCCTTGGGCTGCACCTGTTTCTATGGCTTTGGAACTCCCCAACCTCAGGATAGAAGAGTGGACGATGAATCGTTTGACGGCCCAGGCGAGATCGGACAAGTGACCCTTTCCGTGGAGGATCTTGATCGTGCTGTGGCATTCTATCCCGGCCTTCGACTCATGCTGGTTGTTCCAGAGAATGGCGTGACGGATCACGGTAACTCGATTCTCTATTCTCGGGTCTCCGATATCCAGACAATGGCCCGGAGGATGATAGATCGTGGAATAGTATTCAAGTCAGACCTTCATTTTGTTGCGAAGATGGAGGACCATGATTTGTGGATGGCGTTCTTCCATGATTCGGAGGGGAATACACTGGCCCTGATGGCCGAGATTCGGTGATTTGTTGTGGATGAAAGGAGGCCATCAATGATTCAGAGCGAAGCCACCACTGTGAGCGAGTACTTGAACGAGCTTGACCCCGATCGCCGCAGAATTATTTCTGAAGTCAGGAAGACCATTCTCGAGCATCTGCCCGATGGATACGTGGAATCAATGAACTGGGGGAGGATCAGCTACGAAATCCCTCTGGCAGTCTATCCGGACACCTACAATGGGCAACCGCTCATGATCGCGGCCCTGGCCGCCCACAAGAACCACTACGCCCTTTACCTTATGGGTGTGTATCAAGACCCGGAAAAAGCGGCCCACATGAAAGAAGAATTCAGGAACGCCGGGAAAAACCTCGACATGGGAAAATCATGCATTCGGTTCCGCAAACTGGAGGACCTTCCGATGGATGTCATCGGAACCATTATCGCCAGTACCTCCACCACCGAGTTCATCGCTCGCTACGAGGAGAGCCGGAAGAAGTAGTGGTTACCCCTCTCATCTTCGGGGGGTCGTCAGGATCGGTAGAAGTCTGCCACCTTATGGATGGCGTCCACGATATCCTGGGTGTCCCGTTTCGTTCCGAGTAGGCAATTCTGTTTGAGCCAGATGGCCTCATGGTCAGAAACGCGTTCGGTGACGGGGAGGGATAACCGGGAGAAATCCCTTCCCTTCAGCCACGGATACTCTTCCCGGTCCACCACGAATAACGGTTGACGATACACGGGCTTGTACCCCTCGTATGCCGGAATGCCTTCGGCGTTTAAGGCCCGGATGAATTCCTCCCTTGGGATGTCACGGAACCGGGACCGGTCGTAACGGAAGATGTACAGGTGATGGGAAACACGGGTGGCTTCCGGATAGCGTACCTGGGGGGCCAGTCCCGGGATGGACAAGATCTCTTCATCCAGTCTGTCCGCGTTTAGATCTCTCACCTTCATATCAGCCTCAAGGGACCCAATCTGGGCTTCCAGGAGGGCCGCCGGAAAGGCAGACAACCGGAAATTCCCCCCGAGATACCTGTGCCGTTCGGAGACGATCTCGGGATCCATGTCGCCTTCTTTCACCCGGCCCACGTTGTGATAGGAATAGCATCGCTGGATAAAGTCCTGTTCGTCGGAAAGGATTGCCCCACCCTCTCCGGCCGTCATATGCTTGGAGGTCTGGAAGCTGAAAACGCCCCCCAATCCGAGAGCCCCCACCTTCCTGCCCTTCCATTCGGCACCGTGGGCCTGGGCCGCGTCCTCAAGGACCGGAATGCCATGGCGGTCAGCCGCACGCTTAATCCCATCCAGATTCGCGGGAAACCCTGCCAGGTGAACAGGCAGAATGACCCGGGTCCTGTCCGTGATGGCATCTTCAAGGAGGCCGGGATCCAGGTTCAAGGTCTCCCGTTCGATGTCCACAAATACGGGGACACCATTGGCCATCAAAACAGCGGAGGCCGTAGCCACGAAGGTATAAGCGGGAACGATCACCTCGTCCCCAGGCCTCATCCCTGCCGCCTTGAGAGCCACCCAGAGGGCGGCCGTTCCCGAATTGGTGCAAAGGGCAAACCGGCCGTCGTGGAAACGGGCGAACGCCTTTTCGAACTTCTCAACGACCTTGCTCCCTACCCCCCACTGTTCGCGGTTCAGGGTATGAATCAAGCTTTCCCTCATGGCATCCGTGGGGCGGGGCCATGACGGAAACGGGTCTGCGCGAACCGGCCTTCCGCCATAGAGGGCCATGTCCGTTTTCTGCGTCCTGGTCATGAGAGATTTCTCAGGGGTTTCTACGGTGTAACCTCCAAGCCCAGACTTCTCAGGAAGGCCCGGTTGTTGGGTTCCCTTCCGAGAAAATCTTTCACCATCACCAGGGGATCTTCTGTTCCGCCCTTTTCCAGAATTGCCTTCCGGTATTTGAATCCAGTTTCCGGATCGAGTATGCCGTTCTCCTCGAATATAGAGAACATGTCCTGGGCATACACCTGTGACCAAAGGTATCCGTAGTAGGCTGCCGCATAGCCATAGAGGTGCCCGAACGCCCCCTGGAAATGAGTATCGTCCTGATAAGGATACGGAGTGATCTCGTTCTGAAGTTCTCTCACAATGTCCGTGGTAGTCTTCTCCCCATCGGGATCAAACCCGTCATGAAGCGTAAAATCCAGTACTCCATAGAAAACCTGCTGAAGGCTTTTCGTACCGGAGTTCAGGTTTTTCGCGGCCAGCATCCGGTCCACAAGATTCTCGGGAATGACCTCCCCGGTTTCATAGTGCCGGGCGAACAGGGAAAGGGACTCCTCGTTCCATACCCAGTTTTCCAGCATCTGGGACGGGGCTTCCACGAAATCCCGGGGCACGGACGTTCCAGAGTAGCTCAGCAGCGGTGATCGCGTCAGGATTCCATGGAGAAGGTGACCGAATTCGTGAAAAAAGGTTTCCACGTCGTCATGGGGCAAGAGCGATGGCTGTTCTGCAGTGGGCTTCGGGAAATTGCAGACAAGGGCGTAGGCAGGCAACTGGTACCCTTCCTCCAGTCTCTTTCCCATGACCACGCTGAAGGCGGCCGCGTGTTGATACTTGTTCGGACGGGGAAAAAGATCCAGGTAAAACCGGCCCAGGAGCTCCTGAGTGTCCCTGTCTAGTACCTCAAACATCCTGACGTCCGGATGCCAAACGGAGGGGTTTTTCACCTCCCGGTAATCCAGGTTGAACAGGCGCTGGGTAATGGAAAACAGCCCCTTAGTTGCCTGGCTCACCTCAAAGTACTGCTTCACCTCCTCCTGGTCCACCCGGTATTTTGTCTCAAGAAGCTTGGTCTCATAGTACCATTTCTCCCAGGGATACACCACAGTAGCAGGCCGGCCCGTCAGTTGTGCTTTCATCTCCAGCATTTCCCTGAAGTCCCGGGCGGCCTTTTCCTGAAGACTCTGTTCAAGGTCCTGCTCGAATTTCCACACAGTGTTGGGATTTGCAGCCATGCGATCCTCTGTCCGGTAAGCGGCATAGGAGCTGTATCCGAGAATATCAGCAAGTCTTCTTCGTTCCCGGATGATATCATCCAGGATGTCCAGGTTACCTTCCCGGGCCCGGTTCAGGAAGCGGTAACTCAGCTCCTTTCTGGCGCTGTCTGAATCTGCAAATTTCATGAAAGGGAAATAGGAGGGATAGGACAGGTCAATGGCGTAGGCGCCGTCTTGAATACGACGTTCGTTCAGATAGTCCTCCGGAAGCCCCGATGCCTGGTCCTGGGTAATAAACAGAGTATCCTGGTACGAACTGATGTTCCGCCTGAATTCCAGTCCCAGTTCAGCGATCCGGTTCTGGATATCTTTCACACGCTCCCTTTTTTCTCTGGAGAGACCGAATCCGCTGCGCCGGAAATCCCTCAGGGTCTCCTCCAGGAACTTCTTCCGGTATCCGGTGAGGGACTTGGCCTCCATCGACTGGGAGTAAGTCACGACAGCATCATACAAGTCCTCATTCACCGCAAGGTCATTCAGGAATCTTTCGAACCGGATGCTGCTGGAATCCCCTTCCTGGCGGATGCTCTCCGAAGGGTGAGTGGACCCCATGAGGTAGGCGGGACTCCAAACGCTTTCAACAGCGTTGCGAATATCGTCCAGCTTGACCAGGGTGTTATCAAAAGTCCGGGCACCTGGTTTCACGGCAGTGAGTTCATCCAGGATGACCCGGGCATCCTCCAGGGCTCGGTCGGTGGCTTCAGGGATATCCCCTGGCTGGAGGTTCCCGAACCGGATGGGTTCATTGAAACCGTAAAGAAGAGGATTCTTGTGGGGCGCCGTTTTCTCAGTCCCAACTTTCTTCTCCACAGCCACCGGGGCGCCTGCCTCCTCCCGGAGGGCCGGCAGGCAGGAATAGAAGATTACTGCGATGGAAGACAGAATCATATTACCCACAAATTTCATGTTCACTCCCTTCATGGATGCTCCCTCCCGTGTACGTCCAGGACTTTTCCGTCAAGGTTTTCGGGTATGGGAATTCCCAAAAGATGCGCGATGGTGGGGGCAACATCGACCGTGCGAACCGTATCACCGATGACTCCCGACTTCAGTCCAGGGCCCGAGAAAACCAATGGAACCTGTCGATCATAGTCGTGAACCGTTCCGTGCCCGGTCCCAACAGGATCACGCCATACGTAGTTCTCCTTGAAGGATACGAACAGATCGCCGCTCAACTCAGGATGGAACTGGTGGCGCCACAGTTCACCTATGGGGTCGAGCTCGCGACCGCTCATCAGATCCGTCCGGGAGACAACCTTCAGGATCCAGGGGTTCTCCATGAGTAGATTCGTGACCGCCCGGTCCATCGCCTCCCTGGAAAGACCCTTTTCCGCCAGGGTTTCCATCTCATAGGTCAGGGTCCCGTTGGAGTAATTCTCAATGTAGGTGCCGGGTCCCCACCGCTTCCTGAGGTGTCCTTCCAACTCCTCGAGAACCTGGCTCATCCGTTTCCCGAGTCGTCCTGCCTCCAGGCCCAGCCGTTCGGCGTACTCGGGCATCATGGCCGCGCCGTGGTCCGAGGTCAGGACCACAAGTACGTTTTCCATTCCCACGGTCTGATCCAAAAAGGTGATCAGCTCCCCAATAAGACGGTCAAGGCGGAGAAACGTATCCATGACTTCCTGGCTGAACGGTCCGTAACGATGTCCGACACCATCCGTGACGGATGGTGAAATGGCCAGAAGATCAGGAACGGCATCTTTGCCCAGGGGTTCGTTTTCCAGAATCACCCGGGCCAGATCGAAGGTGAACGCATCCAGCCAGGGCGACTCCCAGAGGGCCCAGAAATGGATGGGATCTTCCCCGGCCGTCTCCGGGAAACGGTGAGGAAACTCGGCGTTCTTGCTGCCGGACGCTTCCGGGGGAAAAGGATCTTCCCTGGAATACTCGAGATAAACTCTCTCGTCGCTGAGGAGGCGGGTCCAGGTCAGTCCCACATAGGCGTCAATAGGCCTTGCAGCCCGGAAAGCCTGCAGCCAGTCGGGATACCGGTCAACGTAGTAATCGGATGTCACATACTCTCCCGTGTTGGAATCGAGCCAATACACCCCATCGGGACGGCGTCCTCCCAAGAGAACAGCTGCCCGGTCCTTAGAAGATACAGCGAAAACCTTTGAAGAAGGGTCGGAAGACTTCATCCAATCCCCCAGGGCCGTAAAGGGAACGTTGCGGTAGGAAACGGGGCGGCTTTTTCCGCTCAATACCCGGGCCTGGTCATCGGCCACGCAGTACATCATGTCTCCTTTTTCCCTGTCGTAGTAATCGTTGGCGATGATGGTTCCTCTGCCGGGATGAACGCCTGATGCCACGGCGAAGATTCCAGGCGCAGTGGCCGTGTAGGCATGGTCGTGAAACGTATGAGTGAACCGTATCCCGTTGTCCAGAAGATACCGGAACCCTCCTTCAAACAGAGGGTCAAAGCGATCCAGGAAGTCGTCACGCATTTGATCCACGACCAGGTATAGCACCATCCGGGGGACTGCAGGTTTTGCCGGGTAAAGCGTCAGGAAAACAAGCAGAATGGCCAGGGGAACAAGAAGAAGGCCTGGAGTGCGTTTCATATGGATTGCGGACCTTGAGAATGAGCGAATTTACAGGAGTTCCCCCGAAGATTAAACCTCAAACGGTCAAGGGCACCTTCGCAGAGGTGTCTTCCCGGGAGCTCCCTTGAAAGAGCCGGCAGACCATCTCCCAACGGCCTTGTTGGCTAAGGGAGGATCCGGCACGGCAGGCTGGTTTGGACAGGAAAAGGGAGTCACTCCGTCCTAAACCCGGATTCTCTCAGCAATCTCGGCTGCCTTCGCTATCACTTCCTCCACGTCGACGTCTACAAACTCACCTCCCGCCAGGACCCGCTTCCCGGCCACGAACACGGTATCTACGTCATCTGGCCTGAGACTGTAGACAAGATTGGAGAACGGGTCGGCAGGCGGAGATGCATGGATTCGACGGTTTCTGACCAAAACAAGGTCAGCGTCGAACCCTTCACGGATCCGTCCTAAGCGCCCGCCCATGCCTATCGCTTCTGCCCCGTTTCTCGTGGCCAACTCCAAAGCCCTGGGGGCCGGGAGGGCGGTTGGATCGCCCTTTCCCACTTTCTGGAGAAACGAAGCCATTCTCATTTCAGTGAACACGGCCAGATTGTTATTGCTTGCGGCACTGTCGGTGCCAAGGGCCACGTTTACCCCTGCGCCAAGAAGGTCTTCCACGGGCATGATGCCGGAGGCCAGCTTCATATTGGAAGAAGGATTGTGAACGGTGGAAACTTTGCGCGCAGCCATAATCTCAATGTCGCTCTTCAGAAGATGAATACAGTGGGCGGCAACGGTGGGGCGGGAGAATACCCCGATGTCCTGCAGCACTTCAACCGGTGACTTTCCTCCGTACGATATCTTGCATGATTCCACCTCCTGGGCCGTTTCTGAAAGATGGATGTGAATACCTGTGCCAAGGTCTTCGGCGTGGGACACCACACGCTCAAGGTACGCTGGGGGACAGGTATAGAGGGCGTGGGGACCGAAGAAGAACCGGATGCGATTGTCGTTTTTTCCCATCCATTCGGTCACCACCTCGAGAGCCTTCTGAAGCTGTTCTTCCGCATCTGGACGGGTAGCGATGAGCACCCCTGAAAGAACGGCCCGGATGCCTACTTCCCGGCAGGCCCGCGCCGCCTGGTCACTGTGCCAGTACATATCGTTGAAGCAGGTGACACCACCTCTCAACATTTCCAGAGCCGCTAATTTCGTCCCCCAGTAGACGTCCTCCGGAATCATCTTTGCTTCCATGGGCCAGATTTTGGTCTCCAGCCAGGGCATAAGCGGCATATCATCGGCCCATCCCCGCATGGGCGTCATGCCCGCGTGGGTATGGGCGTTGATGAGTCCTGGAATGACGATACACTCGCTGGCATCGATTTCAACTGCCTGGTCCCACTCCTTCCCT
Source organism: Fidelibacterota bacterium (assembly GCA_046861655.1). Lineage (GTDB taxonomy): Bacteria > Fidelibacterota > Marinisomatia > Marinisomatales > S15-B10 > JBHIAI01. Next base: position 26,570 of record JBHIAI010000008.1, read on the forward strand.
TCAGGACGTCGATGTCCTACGATCCCAATTTTGGATCCGCGTATGCCGACGAAGCCGGGATCCAGAACATCCCCCTGATCGTTCAGGGTGACAACCGTCCCCCCGGTTATGAGGATCCTATCCATCGGGTACCAGTACTACTTTTCCAAGATGGTGTCGTTCCTCCACATACCTGTGGGCCTGGGGCACGTCTGTCATGGGAAACACCCGGTCAAGAACGGGAGAAACTTTTCCTTTTTCGAGCCATCTCGCGACTTCCCTGAAGGCCCGGGCATCGCCCATAGTGGATCCCAGTAGGGACTGTTGCTTCCAGTAAAGATGCCTGAGGTTCACGGCTACCTCTGCCCCGGTGGTGGCACCGCAGGTCACGATTCTCCCGCCGCGAGCGAGGGACCGAAGACTGGAAGGCCAGGTCGCCTCCCCAACATGTTCAAACACAACATCGGCGCCCCGCCCATCCGTGAGTTTCATCACCCGCTGGTGAATAGTTTCCTCATAGTGGTTGAGCACATGATGTGCGCCCAGGCTTCTGGCCAGCTGCAGTTTCCGGTCGTCTCCACCCGTAGCAATGATCCTGCACTCCAACTCACGGGCGATCTGGATTGCGGCACTCCCCACACCTGAGCCCCCACCCAGAATCAACACGGTCTCCCCTTTCTGGGTATGGGCTCGCCTCACCAGCATCTGGTAGGCGGTAAGAAAAACCAGAGGAAAAGCGGCGGCTTCTTCGAACGAGACGTGGGGTGGCTTCTTCTGCAAATAGTGGGGTTCGATGGCCAGGATATCGCACTGGGTCCCATTCCGGTGACGACCCAGGATACCGAAGTTCTGGCAGTAATTCTCACGGCCCTCACGGCAAAACCGGCACGAGCCGCAGTAGGTTCCCGGCTGAATCATCACCTCGTCACCCGGCTTCCACCCATCCACGGACTTTCCCGCCTCCAGGATCGTTCCACTCCCGTCACTGCCCATAACGTGGGGCAGAGCAATACCGGAAATGCCCCCACGGACCCAGAGATCCAGATGATTGATGGATGCTGCCCGGATTCTAACCAGGACTCCGTCAGACGGGCAATGTGGCTCGGGAATATCCTCCCATCGCAGGACTTCGGGTCCTCCGAACTCGTGAATCCTGACCCCTTTCATGGCTTTCTATCTTCACCACCGCTATTCTTCATTCATATCGCGGAATTCGGCATCGCGAATATCCTCTTCCGGGATTTCCAGGGACTTGTTGACTTTGCTTTTCACGGACTTGCTGACAGAGGAGGGTGTCAGCAGGGGACGGATGACTCTGTATGCCAGATAGATCAGGGCCAGGACGACAAGGTATTTCACGGTTGCGTGCTTCCCGGTGGGTTAAAGAACTTGGTTCCGCTGGCGGGCTGGCGTATGTACCGGATCACCTCTTCCAGGTCTTCCTGATTGTTCACGAAATCGATGTCGTTCGTATTGATGATGAACACCGGGATCTCCTGGTTCCGGAAAAAGAATTCATTGTAGACCTGGTTGAGGGCGTCAATGTAGTCCCTGGAGATACTCTTCTCATACTCCCGGCTCCGGGCCATGATTCGTTCCATGAGACGGTCCGTGCTTGCCTGAAGGTAAATCGCCAGGTCAGGGCCGATTACGTTGCGCTGGAGAAGATTGGCCACCGCTTCATAGAGGGACATTTCCTTATCCCCAAGATTCAGGGAAGCAAACAGTCGATCCTTGATAAACATGTAGTCGGAGATCACCAGCTTGTGGAAAACGTCCGTCTGGCGTATTTCTTGTTGCTGCTGATACCTGTTCAAGAGAAAAAAAAGCTGGGTCTGAAAAGCATATCTTTCGGGATCCCGGTAGAACTCAGGAAGAAAGGGATTTTCCTCGAATTCTTCCAGGACAAGCCGGGCATTGAGCCGTTTGGCCAGCAGACGGGCCAGACTGGTCTTCCCCACCCCGATGACCCCCTCAATGGCCACGTAGTAGAGATTCTTCAAGCCGTCTCCGCTTCTCGCACCACCTCGATCCACGATTCATCGGCACACCGGCGTAAGGTCTGCTTCACGGTCATGCCTGTGTCGGGACAGACGAATCCCGGGGCAATGTTTTCCAGGGGAACCAGAACAAACTTTCTTTCGGCATACCCGGGATGAGGAATGTTCAACTTCCGGGTATTCATCGTGCGGTTGCCAAAAAAGACGATGTCCAGATCGATAGGCCTGGCGGAGTTTTTCCTGCCGGTTCGTCTTCTCCCCATCTCCTCTTCGATCTTCGTGCATGCGCGAAGAAGCTCATCCGGCTTCAGATCGGTTCTCAAGTGGACCACACAGTTGAAGAAATCTGCCTGGCGGGGATTGTACATGGGCTCGGTTCTGTAGACCGGCGAGATGGATTGGATGGTTACGTGGGGGTGGGAATTCAGTTCGGTCAAAGCCCGTCGCAGGTTTCTGAAGCGATCCCCCAGGTTGGAACCCAGGCTCAGGAAGACGTTTGGCTCATCAGCCATGAGCCGGTCTCTCCAGCTCCACCTCCACACTGCCCATGACCCCTTTCACCGGTGCGTTTCGCTTTCGTACCCTGACCAGTACGCTTTCCACCTGGAACCGGTCCACGACGGCCTCGGCGATCCGTCCGGCCAGAGATTCGAGGAGATAGTACCGCGTTCCGGTGAGGCAGTCATGGACGGTTTGGTACACGGCTGAATAGTCCACGGTGCTTTCCAGTCTGTCCGTAGTAGCGGCAGTGTCCAGGTCGGCTCTTAGTTCCAGATCCACCTCGAACGTGCCACCTCGGTTCTGTTCCAATTCGTCCACACCGTGATACCCGTAAAAGAGCATCCGGTTGAGTCTTATCTTTCCCATAGCTTTTCCTCTCTAGGCATCGTTGGGAGGCGACTGACCGAATTTAGGCGTCAGGTAAGGGAGAGTCAAGATTGGTCGTCAGCGGCAGCATGCAGTATCCAGCAACCCAATACGCAGTACGAATTACGCATTACGCATGACCGCTCATTTCAAAGTGCAAATTGAAAAATGAAAAGTGAAAAGGCGAACAGTCTGTTTTCTTGGATAATTTTACATTTTGCACTTTGCATTTTCCATGTTTCATTGCCAGTGTTCACACGCATTACGCCTGACAAAAAAGCCCCGTCCCGGGACAGGGGACAGGGCTTTCCCTTATCCATCTGGGATGGAACGATCAGTACATATCACCGCCGCCTGGAGGCATGGGAGGCATCTTCGGTTCTTCCTCTGGAATCTCCGCCACCAGGGCCTCGGTGGTTAACATGAGACCGGCGATGGACGCAGCATTTTCCACGGCGACTCTGGCCACTTTGGCGGGATCGATGATGCCCGCATCGTACATCTTAACGTACTTCTCTGATTGAGCATCAAAACCGTAGTCGCCGTTGCCTTTTACCACCTTTTGTACAACGATGGAAGGCTCGTGCCCTGCGTTGGCGGCGATCCACCGGAGTGGTTCCTCTAACGCCCGGCGAACGATCATAACGCCGGTTTTCTGTTCCGCCGGGACCTTAATCTTACCCAGCTTGGGCAGGGCACGCAATAACGCCACGCCGCCACCTGGAATGATCCCTTCTTCCACGGCTGCCCTCGTGGCGTGAAGGGCATCCTCCACCCGGGCTTTCTTTTCCTTCATCTCCACTTCGGTGGCCGCCCCGACATTCAACACGGCCACGCCGCCTGAAAGCTTGGCCAACCGTTCCTGCAGCTTCTCCCTGTCATAATCGGAGGTTGTCTTTTCAATCTGAACCTTGATCTCGTTAATGCGTGCCTTGATCATATCGGAATCACCGGCACCGGAAATGAGGGTCGTATTGTCCTTGTCAACTACGATACGGTTGGCTGACCCCAGGTAAGAGAGGGTTGCGTTCTCCAGTTTGTACCCCTGCTCCTCTGAAATCACCGTTCCTCCCGTCAGGACGGCGATGTCCTGGAGCATGGCCTTTCGCCGGTCGCCGAAACCGGGAGCCTTCACAGACGCGACCTTGAGTGTGCCTCTCAGTTTGTTTACCACCAGTGTGGCCAGAGCTTCACCCTCCACATCTTCCGCAATGACCAGAAGACTCTTACCTGCCTGGGATACCTTTTCGAGAATGGGAAGCAGATCCTTCATAGTGCTGATTTTCTTGTCGTGAATAAGGAGGTACGTGTCTTCAAGAACAGCTTCCATTCTCTCGGAATCGGTGACGAAGTAGGGCGACAGATAGCCGCGATCGAACTGCATCCCTTCCACCACCTCAACCGTGGTCTCGATGGCTTTGGCCTCCTCAACGGTGATGACGCCATCTTTGCCGACTTTTTCCATAGCATCGGCGATATGCGCGCCGATTACCGGGTCATTGTTGGCAGATACAGTGGCCACCTGGGCGATTTCCTGTTTGCCAGGAAGATCACGACTCTGTTCCTTAAGGGCTTCAACCACCACCTTAACGGCTGCGTCAATCCCTCTCTTGATGTCCATCGGATTCGCGCCGGCGGCTACATTCCTCATCCCTTCCGCTACGATGGACTGGGCAATGATGGTGGCCGTGGTGGTCCCATCACCGGCAACATCAGAGGTCTTGGACGCCACCTCCTTGAGCATCTGGGCTCCCATGTTCTCAAGATGATCCTCCAGCTCTATCTCCTTGGCCACCGTCACTCCATCCTTGGTTGACGTGGGAGCACCAAACTTCTTCTCCAGAACCACGTTCCGGCCCCGGGGCCCCAGGGTCACCTTCACCGCGTTGGCAAGGGCATCCACCCCTTTTTTCAGCGCACTTCGAGCATCGGTACTGAATTCAATTTGCTTCGCCATTATCTACGGTCTCCTTTTCTACAACGTTCTTCCTCAGGATAGTCACATCAGAATCCTGTGGAAATATCATTTCAAGTTCACAGGACAGCGAGAATGTCACTTTCCCGCATGATAACGTATTCCACTCCGTCAATGGTCACCTCCGTACCGGAATACTTTCCGTACAACACCTTGTGATCTTTCTTTACGGTCATTTCAATCTTGGTTCCCGCATCACTGTACTTTCCGGGTCCCACGGCGACCACCGTCCCCTGCTGGGGTTTCTCCTTAGCCGTGTCAGGCAGAATGATACCGCCCTTGGAGATTTCCTCCGCCTCTGCTGGCTGAACAACGACTCTGTCGGCTAACGGTTTGATCTTTAGTGCCATTTTCTACTCCTGGTCTTTTTTTCAATGGTGAATCAAAGAATAACCCCTCGAACCGGCCGCCCCAAGAATCCCTCAAAGAGGAATCGGAGCGACCGCCAAATTTATGAAATTGGAAGAAGGAGAAGCAACAACTTTTAGCACTCTCACTATGAAAGTGCTAATTCCATCAGGACCGTTTCCCCTTATTGGCTTATTGGCCTGTACTGCCGAATCCCCCCTGGCCCCGGGGAGTCGGCGTCAATTCATCCACGATCTCAAATTCGATGAACGAACCATCCAGGGTCACAAGCTGAAACAATCTCTGACCGGGTTTTACAGTAAAGGGATGTTCTTTGATGTTGTCGCAGTATGCCATGAGTTCACCCCGGTATCCTCCATCCACCAAGCCAACAGAATTGGACATCCTCAGCGGCGTGTTGGCAATGCTCGAGCGGGGAATCAACAGGTAGGGTCGATCGTCTTCGGGCTCACAGGCGATCCGGAAACGAATCGGTTTGGTTTCACCGGGCGAAAAGGTGGTTTCCTCAACGGCGAATAGATCCAGCCCAGCGTCTCCAGGGTGAAAGTGACCGTGATCCCGGTACATCGCGGCGACTTCCGGAGTAAAGGGCTTGATCTTCAGACGCAATCCGTACGACCTCCTTGCACCCAAATTAACACCATTTCCCCACTACCCGGTCACCTTTCTCCAGATCCAGAACACTACCGAGCCTGCCAGAAGAAAGACGAAACCCCACAGGGGAAGAAGGCTCCCCTGCCCCAGGTAGAACTGGATAACACCGATCGAAATAAACAGACAGCTGATCAGGTAGGCGATGGGGGTCGCACGCGGTAACGGGGTCCTGAACGGACCGTTGGACCCGGGAGGTTTGTCCCGACCTATCCTTCTCGCCTTGAACACGGAGGAAACCGTCAGGGCGGAAAACAGCACCATGACCACCGTCACCGAATCCACCAGACTCCGGATAGGCAGGAACAACACCAGGAAGAAAGACCAGATGCCCTGGAGGGAAAGGGCGGTGACTGGAGTTTGAAACCCTGGGTGGACCCGGGCCACCCTCCGGAAGAACACCCTGTTTTCTGCCATGGCCTGGTAGATGCGGGCTCCCGACTGGACGGCAATGGACAGGGAACTCACAGTGCTCAGAAAAATGAGGAAGTTTACGAACGAGCTCCAGTTGGAGAGCTGACTTTTCTTCAGAGCCGACATGGGCACCAGGGCCTCGTTCTTCATCCCGTCGATGCCCAGAACCGATACGAATCCGCCATTGAGGAAAAGATACAGGGCTACCGTCAGGACTGTCCCCAGAACCAGGGCCCGGGGAAGAGTCTTTCGGGGCTTAGCGACCTCTCCCGCCATGTATCCCACCACATTCCACCCACTGTAGGTAAAGAAAATGGGGATGAGAGCCAAAGAGAATCCTCTCAACGAATTCACCGTATGCCCTGCCGCCGGAAAGGAGGTCGACCCTTGCCCATTCGCCGACGTAAGAAGGAGAGAGCCCAGGAGAAGAATCGCCAGGATTTTGATCACAGTGAGAACGGACTGAAACCGGGCTCCGATCACCACCCTGAATGTGTGCAACAGGGTATACAGGCCGATAATCCCGCAGGCCACCCCTTTCTCCACGGCCGGTGAGGCATTCCCTGCCATTCCGAGAATCAACAGATACTTGCTGGAAAACAGGGCCAGGATAGCGATAGAACCGCTCATACTGATAACAAGACTCATCCAGCCGTAAAGAAAAGCGGGATAGGGTCCGAAGGCCTGGTGTAAATAGACGAAATCACCGCCTGTTCTGGGAAAACGGGTGGCCAGCTCGGCCGTGGCGAGAGTGCCCCATAACGCCATGATCCCTCCGAAAAGCCATGCCAGCATGAAAACGCCAGGACCGGCCACCGTCGCGGCGGCATATCCAGCCAGGAGAAAGATGCCCGACCCGATCATGTTGCCCGCCACCATGGCCGTGGCATCGAAGACCTTCAAAACCCGGCGGTCGTGGTTAGAGGACACAGAGGGAACTGATTATGGAGTGTGGATGATTGATTGTTTCAAAACGAAAGGCGTCAGGCGTAATTCGTCGTCCCCCCCGGGCGGGACGTCATGGGTTTTGCGTTATGGGTCCGGACTCGGCGTCACTCATCACTCTTCACTTACTGCCCCTGCCAACTGCCGCTGCCATCTGCAAACCGACACGGTCACGTCTTCTTGAGATCCCCCTGGTAGATGGTCCGGATGGGATACGGGATGGTAATACCTTCCTCCTTGAAGCGTCGATGAATACGCTTGATAAACTCATGTTTTACCCGCATCCGGCCCTGATAATCCGTGGCCCAGAGGGACACGCGGAAGTTTATGCTGGAATCGCCGAAGCTCCGGAACCTCATCCGGGGCTCGGAATCGGGCACGCCTCCCTGGACTGTGTTCATAACATCCCGGGCCACTTCCAGAGCCACCTCTTCCACTCTGTCCAGATCACTGTCGTAACTCACACCGCATTCCACCCGGACCAGAAGCTCCTTGGCCGGTACATCATAATTGGTCATGATTGCGGAGGAAAGCTTGGAATTGGGGACAATGATGAGATTATTCAACCTGTCTTTCACCGTGGTATTCCTCCAGGCAATGTTTTCCACGTATCCTTTCTCACCGGTATCCAGTTCCACAAAATCGCCCGGCTTCAGTTTCCTGGACAGAAGAATGTGAAGACCGGCAAACAGGTCCGACAGGGTATCCTTCAAGGCCAAAGAGACGGCCAGACCTCCCACACCCAGGGCAGTAAGGAGGGGAGTAATCGATATCCCCAGCGTCTGGAATATCATAAGCAGACCGATGGTGATGACCAGAATCCTTATCAAGTTGGTGAACATGAAAGTGGAAGGGAAGGCGCCTTCCGTCGAGTCCGCGTAAAGCTGCAACAGTCCCACCACCACACCGGCAAAGGCAAAAGTGAGGGTGAGAATGAAAAGAACCACCACCACCTTCTGAATCGGGGCCACCAGGGAGGACTCCAGAGGCAAATAGCTCATGGAAAGATAAACCCCGCCAAGAATGAACCACCACATGGACGGCCCTTCCACCGCCCCCAGGATCACGTCATCGCCCCTCCAGCGGGTCCGGGCGGCGATGGACTTCAGACGACGGTGGACGATCCTCTTGAAAATCCACCCCGCAAGAGCGGCCAGTATTACGAGGCCCAGGGGCCAAACGAATCTTGCCAGGTTTTCAAATTGAGAGGGCATGGCAGGTCACCTCGCGTCCGTCAATTTACAAAGGAGGGACCTATGCCAACAGACGTTTTGTGGGCCTGGGGGGGCATTATGCGGACCCGGTTCATACCCACAACTGCCGGTCCAGGGTCCGGTACTGGATCCCCTCCCCGAGGTGCTGGGGGCCGATTTGGGCCGATCGGTCCAGATCCGCGATGGTTCTCGACACTTTAAGGATTCTGTCGTAGGCCCGGGCGGAAAGACCCAGTTTTTCCATGGCATTCTTCAATAATTTTTCGCCCGGTTCGTCGATCCGGCAGAACCTCCGGATCTCCTGCGTCTCCATATGGGCATTGCAGAATCTTCCGTCCACTTCCCTGAAACGTTCAAGTTGGATCTCCCGGGCCTTCTGGACCCGGGCCCGTATGGCCTCGGACCGCTCCCCCAACCGCCTATCCGATAGATCGGTAAAGTCGACGGCGGGGACTTCAACGTGGAGATCGATGCGGTCGAGAAGAGGACCGGAGATCCGCCCCATGTATTTCTGGATACTCTGGGTGGAACAGGTGCATTCGTTCCTGGGGTCCGCAGCGTATCCGCAGGGACAGGGATTGGTGGCGGCCACGAGCTGAAAACTGGCGGGGTAACTCACCGTGATGG
>JBHIAI010000064.1:0-9774 GCA_046861655.1 Fidelibacterota bacterium
TCTCCTCCCTTAATCTTCTGAAAAGCATTCCCGGGCTCGCAGGCCTGTGGAAGTCCCGGCTTCTTCTGGCCGTCCGTCTGGCGATCTTTGCTCTGGTGATCGTCGCTCTGGCGAGACCCCGTTCACCGGTGGGCCTGCAAGAAACCCGGGTGAATGTGGTGGACATGGTGCTGGTGCTGGACATTTCGAGCAGCATGCGGGCGGAGGACTTCAAACCCAGTCGATTGGAGGCGGCCAAAGCCACCGCCCAAACCTTCGTCCAGGCCCGGGAAGGCGACCGGATCGGCCTTCTGGTATTCGCCGGGGAGAGCTACATCCAGTGTCCTCTCACCGTGGACCATGATGTTCTGCAGGGCCTCCTTTCCCAGGTGGACATCATTGATGAGCAGCATGACGGTACGGCCATCGGTATGGCCCTGGCCCACGGTATCAATCGCCTTCGGAACAGCTCCGCGAAGAGCAAGATCCTGGTCCTGCTTTCAGACGGAAGCAACAATGCGGGCGAGCTCGACCCCGTGACGGCGGCGGAATTCGCCGCCAAGTACGGGATCAAGGTATACGCGATCGGTGTTGGGACCCGCGGGAAGGCTCCCTATCCTGTGTACGATCCCGTGGTGGGCAAACGGTATGTCCAGGTGGATGTAGACATGGATGAAAAGACCCTCAAGGAGGTTGCCAACCTGACCGGTGGCCGTTATTTTCGAGCTACCAGCGGGGAAAAACTGGCCGAAATCTACCGGGAGATCGATCGGATGGAACGATCGGAAATCACCGTGAGCGAGTACCTGGAGTACCGTGAACTGTTCGCCTGGGTACTATTACCGGCGGTGCTTCTTGCCTTTGCCGAGGGGTTTCTATCCGACGTGATTTTCAGACGGAGACCCTGAGTGATCGATTTCCGCCACCCCCTGCTGCTTGTCCTTTATGCCGTCCCTGTCTTGCAGGTGTTGATCCGGTGGCTGACCCGGCAAAGAAGGGAAAAAGAACTCCGGGCCTGGGGCGGCGACAGGGTGAGGAAAAGGTTATTCGGCCGCGTCCATCCCGCCGCCAGCCGGTGGAAACGGCGGCTCCGGTGGCTTGCCATGGCCTTGCTTGTCCTGGGAGCGGCAGGTCCCCGAGTGGGCACCCAGTTGGTTGAGGTTGAGCGGAAAGGATCGGACATCCTGGTGGCGTTGGACATCTCCTCAAGCATGCGGGCCGAAGACGTAAAGCCCAGCCGTCTGGAGAAGGCAAAGTTCGGGATTTCCCGTCTCATCTCCCGTCTTAAGGGCGACCGGATCGGGATCGTCGTTTTTGCAGGGACTGCCCATCTGTATCTTCCCGTGACCGGGGACTACCAGGCGGCCAGGCTGTTCGTGGAGGCGATCGATACGGATATGATCCAACCTCAGGGAACCGCCATGGCCCAGGCTATCCGGTTGGCCCGTTCTTCCTTTCCCGACTCCCCCGCCAAAGCCCGGGTGCTCCTTGTTGTCACGGACGGGGAGGACCATGAGGGCCAGGCACTCCAGGCGGCCAGAGAGGTTTCCAGAGCGGGAATCACGGTTCATACCGTAGGGGTGGGAACGGCTACCGGTTCCCTCATCCCCGAATTCGACGAAAACGGCAGCCGGGTTGACTTCAAAAAGGATCGAAAGGGAAAGCTGGTAACCTCCACCCTCCACGCTGAATCCCTCCGGGAAATCGCGGAAGAAGGAGGCGGTTCCTTCATCCGGTTTGACAACCAGAGCGGCGATGTGAACGAGGTTCTGGAACTCATCGAGGGCGCAGAGAAACGAAGGATCAAGACCCATCGGTATTCCCAGTTTGAGGACAGATACCAGACAGTGGCCTCCGGAGCTCTTGCCCTTCTGCTGACCGAGTTTTTCATCCCTACCATCAGGAAACGGGAGGAGGTTTGGCGTGGGCGTTTTGTGTAGAATCTCCATCGTATCCCTGTTGTTTCTGTCCGTGGGGTTGGGTCAGGGTTCTCCGGACGTTCCACCGGGACAGGAAAGGAACTCCAGGGGCATGGAGTACTACCGGTCCGTCCTGGAAAAAAGGCCGGGCCTTCCTGAAGGCCACTTCGGTGCGGGATGGGAAGCCTATCAAGCCCGGGATTACGCCCAGGCCGAACGTGAGTTCGGGGCCGCCCTTCAAGGGGACGACCGGGAGCTCCGGTCGAAAGCCCTGTACAATCTCGGGAACACCCGGTACCGGCAGGGACAGTTCAAGGAGAGCCTGGAAGCCTTCAGGAAATCCCTGGAGTTGAATCCCGGGGACCGGGATGCCAAACACAACTATGAGCTTGCCCTCAGGTTGATCCGGCGTCCTCCCTCCCAGGATCAAACTCAATCGCAGAAAGATTCCGACCAGGAAAAGGACCCCGGAGACTCCCATGACAGTAGACAGGAGGAATCCAGGGCATCCGGGGAGGATAAATCGGCCGAAACCGCCGACGCTGAGGCCATTCTAAACGCCCTCGAGGCGAACGACAGAAATCTCATGAAAAGGCGGTGGAAAGAACAGGAATCGGTCGCTCCGGAAAAGGACTGGTAGCCGTGAAGAGAGTCACGAGGGTCCTTTTTGTTGGGTGGGGATGTGTTTCCGTCCTCCAGGCGGAACCCAAGGTTTTTGCCACCGTCGACGACAACCGGATCACCCTGAACGAAACTGTCACCCTGAGAATAACGGCCGAGGACAGTGATGAATTTCCCCGGGCTGACCTGTCTGAGGTCGAGGATTTCACGGTCATATCGGGTCCGGCCCAGACTACCAGTTTCCAGTGGATAAACGGGAGGATGTCCAGTTCAAGAAGCCTGGCGTGGACCCTGATTCCCAACGACACAGGGTCCCTGGTCATTCCTCCCCTGGAGGTAGGACTGGGTGACCAGACTATCCGGCTGGATCCCATCACCATAGCCGTAGTGCCGTCCACACGGAGTCCGGGGAGTCCCCCGGCTGACAAAGAGAAGTCCCAGGAGCCCGGTCCGCCCCTGGTATTCCTTGAGGCCCAACCCAACAAGAGTGAGGTGTTTCAAGGTGAACAGATAACGGTATCCTACAGACTGTACGCCCGGGCCGGACTTCAGTAGTACTCCATACGGAAAAAACCCCAGGGTATCGGTTTCTGGCAGGAGGTGCTGTACGCCCCCAAGCAACCGTCATTCCGTGATACTCAGGTGGAGGGGGTACGGTACCGGGTGGCCACGGTGTACGAAATCGCTCTTTTTCCTACCAGCCATGGAGACCTATCGGTGGATCCCATGATCATCGATTGCACAGTGAAACTTCCATCCCGCACCCGGTTTCCGTCTCTTTTTGACGAATTCTTCTCCGATCCCTTTTCCTCTCGAACCAGGCAGAAGACCGTCCATTCCGCTCCCCTTGAGTTCCATGTCAATCCTGTCCCCCAGGAAGGGAGACCTGAAGACTACACAGGTGCGGTGGGACAGTTTTCCCTTGCGGCTCATCTGGACACAAACGTCACCACAGTGAATGAGGCCGTCGCGTACACCCTGGAACTGAAGGGTACGGGAAACCTGAGCCTGTTTCAGGTGGCCGAGCCCTCTTTTCCTGCGGATCTGGATGTTTTCGAGCCGAAAACTTCGTTCAAGAAGGATCCCTTCCGGGATGAAATCTCCGGCACGAAAACCTGGGAATACATTTTGATCCCCAGGAAACAGGGCCGGTACTTTCTCCCTGAAACGGAACTTGTCTACTTCGATCCTAACAGCGCCCGTTGGGTACGGGAATCGGCCCCGGTGGAGCCCCTGACGGTGCAGGCGGGAGACCGCCTTCTGGGCCGGGGTGAAGGATTGACAAAAGAGGAGATTGCCCTCCTGGGGCAGGATATCCGGTACATTCGCACCCGTCCGGTCAGGCTTGAGCCTGTGGACCGGCCTTTTGTTGCCCCGGCATTCTGGCTCCTCACTGTGGCCGCTCTGATGTTGTTCGCCGCCCCCGGAACGGTCCGGGCCATACGGTCCAGCCGACAGGAACGGTCCGGCGTGATCCGGTCTAGGGGCGCCCTCAAGTCTGCGCGGAAGGAACTCAAGAGAATCCAGGACCCCCAGTCCTACAGCCGGATATCCAGGACCGTTTTTCACTACCTGTCCGACCGGCTCGGGGTGTCGCCGTCAGGGCTGGATGCCCGGGAGGTGCGAAAGCTGCTTGACGGCAAGGTCTCCGGCGAGACTGTGGAGAAACTGACCCGTGTCCTGGCGGTCTGTGATGAGGCCCGGTATGCGCCTTCCTCGGCGGCTGGAAAGGGAAAGTCCGCGGTGGATCTGGCCCGGGAAGTGTCTGAACTGTTGGAGGCCATGGATCCCCGGCTGTGAAGATACTTTGGGGAATATGGTGCCTGACCGGTTTCCTGTTTGGGACCCTGAAAGCCCAGACAGAATACCTGGATTCCCTGTACGCCCAGGCCAACAGGTACTATCAGGAAGGGGATTATGGCATGGCGGCCAACACGTACGACAGAATCATGCGGCAGGGATACGCCCACGTCAATCTCTACTACAATCTGGGAAACGCCTACTACCAACTGGGGAGGCTGGGGGAAGCCATCTGGGCGTATGAGAAGGGACTGGAAGTGAAACCCAGGGACCCGGACCTGAAGTTCAACCTGAGCGTGGCCCGGGCCCGCACCCTGGACCGGGTGGAGATACCCGAACCCTTATTCCTGTTGAAATGGTACGGTGGGCTTAAGAGGGCACTGTCTCCCCGAGGATGGCTCAACCTTACCACTGGTTTCTTCTTTGTTTCGGGTCTTTTCTATTCTGTTTCCCGTTTTGCGAAGCGAAGACTTCGGACTTCTGGACTCCGGACGGTGGCGGCAGGATTGCTTCTTACAGGTCTATCCGGCCTCCTGTTCGCGGACGCGTATTTCGATCTGTCTGAAAAGGAGGAGGGCATCGTGGTGACCAGGGAGGGACGGGTCTTTTCCGCCCCGACCGGGACCGGAAGCCTTCTGTTTGTCGTGCATGAGGGAACCAAGGCCGAAATCACCGGCCAACAGGATGGGTGGGCGGAAATCCAGCTCATCGATGGAAAGAAGGGATGGATTTCAGATGACAAACTCAAGAAGCTTTAGGGTGTCGGCTGTGAGGGTGGTGGGAACGATTGCCCTTCTCTGCGTACTGGCCGGAGGCCAGGATGCGGTCAAGAAAGATTCGGTGGTTTTCGATGAATCGTTCGACCCCGAAACCCTCACTGAACCCTCCCTGGATTGGCCCGTCATCCTTCACTCCGGAGAGACCCTGCCGGAACAGGGAGAAAGAGAACCCACCGACACCACGGAAGAGGGATACAGGATTCAGGTCATATCCACTCTGGATTACGGAACCGCCGACAGTCTCATGGGTGAGTTGTTGCCCGTTTTCAGCCACCAGGTCTATCTTACCTTCGATCCACCCAACTACAAGGTGAGGGTGGGCAATTTCAAGTTCCGGTCCAGTGCAGAGGACGCTCAGCGCCGCCTCAGGGATATGGGGTTCCGATCCGCCTGGATCATCCGCACTCAGATAGAGAGCGTCCCCGACGGTCAGGCCCGGTAGGACCGTCGGGAAAAGGGTTGTTCGCCTCTGGGGAGGTGGCTAAATTCATGGACGAGTGATACGGAGTCCTGTTTTACTCCAGTTCCTGGCCATACGTTCTTGTTTGCTTCATCTCAAGTCTTTCCATTGATTTGATGGCTGGCCATTCCAAGTGGGCCCAGATTAAGCGCAAGAAGGCGGTCCAAGACGCCCGCCGGGGCCAGGTGTTCACCCGTCTCATCCGAGAAATCACCGTGGCAGCCCGGCTCGGGGGTGGGGACGAAAACGGCAATCCCAGGCTCCGGAAGGCCGTTGCCCAGGCCAAGGAAGCCAATATGCCGGCCCAGAATATCAAACGGGCCATTCAGAGGGGAACGGGTGAATTGCCGGGCGTGTCCTACGAGGAGGCGGTTTTTGAGGGATACGGTCCCGGGGGAGTGGCCTTGATCATCGAAGTCCTGACCGACAATCGAAAACGGACGGTGGCCTTCTTGAGGCACCTGTTCTCGAAGTACGGGGGAAACCTGGGCGAGCCGGGATGCGTGGCCTGGATGTTTGACAAAGAGGGCCGGATCTGGGTCAAGAAGAACGGTGTGGATGAAGATTCCCTTCTGGAGTGTGTTGTGGAGGGCCAGGGCCGCGATTATGTGGAGCAGGACGATGGCTACGAGATTTCCTCATCCCCCGAGGTGGTGGAATCCCTCCGGGAACACCTGGAGAAAAACCGGTTCAGGGTGGAAAAGATCGAAGTGGCCCTGGTCCCGAAGAACAGCGTCGCGGTAGAGGGCGAAAACGCCAGGAAACTGCTCAAACTGATGGACGAGCTGGAGGACTACGAAGACATTCAGAGGTTCTCCTCCAACTTTGACGTGGATGAATCTGTTTTGATGGAGCTGGACTGAATGCGCAGGATCCTAGGGATTGATCCCGGAATCAGGACCACGGGCTACGGCATCCTCCAGCAGAACGACGAGGGTGAGAAGGTAATCGCCTGGGGAACTCTCTCCCCTCCCCGGGGGCAGAATCTTTACCAGCGCCTGGTGTATCTGTATGACGGCATTACCCAGATTATTCTTGAGCATCGTCCCTCGGAGATGGCCATAGAGGAGGCTTTTTTCAGCAAGAACGCCCGAACTGCCCTGACTTTGGGCCAGGCCAGGGGTGTGGTTCTTCTGGCCGCAGCTCACCAGAACATCGACTGCTTCGAGTATTCGCCCAGGAAGATCAAACTGGCCGTGGTGGGCAACGGAAATGCCTCCAAGACCCAGGTGCAGTACATGGTAAAGTCCCTTCTGTCGCTGGGCGATTCTTCCACCGGGACGGCCATCCCTTCGGGGCCCAAAAGTTTTGACGTTACCGATGCCCTGGCCACGGCTCTGTGCCATATCAATCAGAATCGCGAGTCCGGCTGGAGACGGAGATGATCCATTCCATCCGGGGGAGGCTGAGGGAGAAATCTCCCACGTCCATGGTACTGGAAGTGGGAGGAATAGGCTTTTTCATCACCATCCCCCTTTCCACCTTCGATGCCCTTCCAGAGACAGGTCAGGAGGGGGAAGTCCTTATCCATCTCAATGTCAGGGAGGACGCCCTGGACCTTTACGGTTTTTACTCCGAGGAGGAACTGGCCCTGTTCAGGCACCTGATCGGCGTTACCAAGATTGGTCCCAAGCTCGCCATCGGCATTCTTTCCGGTACATCCCCGGAGGAATTCAAACGCCGGATAGTAGCCGGTGATGTGGGCGCTCTGGTGGCCCTGCCAGGCATCGGTCCGAAGACGGCAAAGCGGATCATCGTGGAACTGAAGGAAAAATTCGTCCCCACCGACATCGACGAACTGATAGGTGTGGGCGAGGGGGCGGAGGGGGAATTTGAAACGGCTATGGCCGCCCTGGCCACCATGGGATACTCCAGATCCGAAGCGTTTCGGGTTCTCACGGATATGAAACGAAATGGGGAATTCGAGGGTGAAGTGGAGGACATTGTGAAGAGAGCCCTCTCGAAGCGTTAGGAGTGTACCATGCATTTTGCGGATCGATTGCCCCGCCTGGGAACGGAATCGGCCTTCGAAGTGTCGCGGCAAGCTTTGGAATGGCAGTCGAAAGGGCATACGGTGTATCCGTTCCACCTGGGCGACCTGAACATACCTACGCCTGAAAACATCGTGGAAGCCATGAACCGGGCCATCAGGGATGGAAGGACGGGATACTGTCCCCCCGCGGGGATTCCGGAGCTCCGGGCCGCCCTGGCGGAAGATGTGGGGAAGCGAAGAGGATTGACGTACGGGGCTGAAAACGTGGCCATCCAACCTGGAGGCAAACCCCTGATCGGAAAGTTCATTCTGGCCTTTATGAATGGGGGCGATGAGGTGCTGTATCCCAACCCGGGCTATCCCATTTACGAGTCCCAGATTGAGTTCCACGGGGGCGTGGCCGTCCCCTATACCTACCGGGAATCGGAGCAGGGATTCCGGATTGACCTGGATGAAATCCGGTCCAAGATCACCCCCCGGACCCGGCTTCTCATCACCAACAACTGTCACAATCCTTCCGGGGCCGAATCTCCGCCCGAGGAATTGGAAGGGCTGGCGGAGGTGGCCCTTGAACACGACCTGTGGGTTCTGTCAGACGAAGCCTATTTCGAAATCCGCTACGCCGGTGAGTCCACCTCCATCGCCTCGTTGCCCGGTATGCAGGAACGGACGGTGGTTCTGTACACTTTTTCAAAGAAATTCGCCATGACCGGGTGGCGCCTCGGGGCCGCCATCGCCTCCCGTGACGTGATCGAAGTCATCGCCGAATTGAACGTGAACGCCGAATCGTGCAGCAATCACTTTATCCAGTGGGCCATGATCGAAGCCCTCACGGGCCCTCAGGAGGGTCCCAGTAGAATCCTCGATATCCTGAGGGAACGGCGGGATGTGGCGGGACCCCGGCTGCAGTCCATCGACGGCATTCGTGTGACCATACCACAGACGACCTTTTATCTCTTTCCGAACGTCACCGAGGTGGTGAAGCGGAAAGGGAGCGATAACATCTCCAGTTTCCAGCAGGCCACACTGGAAGAGACGGGTGTGGCATTCTGTACCCGGAACCATTTCGGGCGGCCCCAGCCAGGCGAAACAGAGTGCTACATCCGGTTCGCTTACTCAGGTATCGATATCCCGGATATTGAGAAGGGACTCAGCATTCTCAAGGACTATTTTGAAGCCTGAGTTCCGGCATACCCTGATAATCGGGAGGGGTGAGATCCGGTGAAGCGAACCCCCCTTTACCAAGAACATCTGAAACTGAATGCAAAAATGGTTTCGTTTGCGGGCTTCGAAATGCCCCTTCGGTACTCCAGCATCCTTGATGAGCACCGAGCGGTAAGAACGGGGGTGGGAATTTTCGACCTGTCCCATATGGGTGAGATTCGCGTCGGGGGTCCCGGTGCGGAAGCGTTTCTCCAGCAAATGACCGTCAACGATGTCACCAAGCTCAATGCGGGCAGTGCTCAGTATACGGTCATGTGTACGGAACAAGGAGGGATCGTGGATGACTGTGTCCTGTACAGGCTTGACGCAGACTACGTCCTGGTGGTGAACGCGGCCAATATCGAGAAGGATTTCGAGTGGCTTGAGGGTCACCTGGTGTCCGGAGTGAACCTGGAAAACATTTCCGATGATACCTGCCTCATCGCCGTGCAGGGACCGGAGTCCAAGGCCGTTCTTGATCCACTCCTGGACGAACCGTCACGGCTGGATGGCCTTACGTTCTATCATCATCTGACCCTCCAGGTCGGAGGCCTGGAGGTTCTGTGTTCCCGCACTGGTTACACAGGGGAATTGGGCTACGAAATGTACCTGAACCGTGAGAAAGGCCCTGAACTATGGGAGATCCTCCTGGAGGCTGGAGGGGGGTCCGGGTTCAAGCCCGTGGGTTTGGGCGCCCGGGACACTTTGAGAATCGAAATGAAGTACTGCCTGTTTGGAAACGACATCGATGAAACCACGAATCCCATTGAAGCCGGTCTGGGCTGGATCGTAAAACTCCAGAAGGGTTCGTTCCTGGGTTGGGAAGCCATCGGAAGGATCAAATCCCAGGGACCTCCCAGAAAACTGATCGGATTTGAGATGGCCGGCCGGACGATTCCCAGGAAGGGCTATCCCATTCTTATCGATGGAAGAGTGATGGGACAGGTGACCAGCGGATGTCACTCTCCCTCTCTGGGAAAGGGGATCGGCATGGGCTATCTCCCTTCAAACTTCGCTGTA
>JBHIAI010000065.1:0-9656 GCA_046861655.1 Fidelibacterota bacterium
CTCGTGGACAACCGGAGAGGGTCAGGCAGGCTGTCGAGAAGCTGAGGACCGACGGGATCCTTCGGACGGCACAGTCAGTAAGAGCAAAGCTCGATGAAGCCATTCCTCTTGGCTATTCGAATGCCGGGAAAGTTATTGACCTGGGAAGTGACGTAAAGAACTTCAGGGTCGGGGAGAGGGTGATATCCAACGGTCCCCATTCTGAAATAGTTAGCGTTCCCCAAAACTTATGTGCGAAGATTCCCGAAAACGTGGGTTACGAGGAGGCGGCCTTCACAGTCTTGGGCTCCATCGCTCTTCAAGGTCTTCGCCTTGCCAACCCTACCCTGGGAGAGACCTTTGCGGTGACAGGGTTGGGTCTGGTCGGCCTTTTGACCGTGCAGCTCTTGAGGATAAACGGGTGTCGCGTCTTGGGCCTGGATCTTGAACCGGACAAACTCGAGCTTGCCGAACGATTCGGGGTAGAGATTGTGGATATCTCCCAAGGCTCCGACGTGGTGTCTGCCGCTCAGGCGTTTACGAGGGGTCGCGGAGTTGATGGCGTTCTTATCACGGCAACCACCAAGAGCAGCAAGCCTGTCCGTGAAGCGGCGCAGATGTGCCGGAAAAGAGGCAGGATCATTCTGGTCGGTGTTACCGGCCTTGAACTTTCCCGGGCCGATTTCTACGAAAAGGAGCTGACATTTCAGGTATCATGTTCCTACGGTCCGGGCCGGTACGACACCAGCTACGAACTAAAAGGTCAGGATTATCCTCTTGGATACGTCCGTTGGACAGAACAGAGGAACTTCGAGGCCATTCTTCAACTCATGGGTGAGGGTAAACTGAAGGTCGATGGGCTGATCACCCACAGGTTCGATTTTGACCACGCCCTGGAGGCCTATGAGACTCTCAAGACGGACAAATCCGCCGTGGGAATCATCCTGACCTACGGTGATTCCACATCCCCTGGAAAGGGGGAAGATCGAACCGTATCCGTTGGGAGGGCATCCCGGACCCCTGAGGGTGATGCCCTAATGGTGGGCGTTATCGGAAGCGGTGCCCACACGCGGCGGACTCTGTTGCCCGCACTGGCAAAAACCGGGGTTCATTTCAAATCGATAGCCTCCAGAACGGGCATATCGTCAACACGACTGGCGAAGAAGTTCAAGTTTGATGAGTCTACTACTGACGCCGATTCCGTCATTCACGATCCCAAGACCGAGGCGGTATTCATTGCCACCCGGCACGATAGCCATGCCCATTTCGTGGCGGAGGCCCTCAAGGCAGGCAAACACGTCTTTGTGGAAAAACCCCTGGCCATTTCGGAGAAACAGTTGAGGGAAATCGAATCCAGCTACCCCCAGGGAGACGGTCCCATCCTCATGGTAGGATTCAACCGCCGATTCGCCCCTCAAGTTGTGAGAATGAAAGAGCTTCTGGACTCTTTGGCGGAGCCCAAGAGTCTGATAGTGACCGTCAACGCCGGGTTCATCGCCTCCGACCACTGGACCCAGGATCCGGAAATCGGCGGGGGTCGCATCATTGGCGAAGGGTGTCATTTCATCGACCTGATGAGGTTTCTTACAGGCTCGAAGATCGTTGAAACCCAATCCGTTCAGATGGGAACCGCTGATGGCACAGCCCGTTTTCCCGATAGAATCACCTTCACCGTGAAATTTGAGGACGGGTCGTTCGGAACGGTTCATTATTTGGCGAACGGGGACAGAAAATTTCCCAAAGAGAGAGTGGAAGTTTTCTGCGGGGGCAGAATTCTTCACCTGAACAATTTCAGGAAGTTAAGAGGCTTTGGTTGGCCAAATTTTGCCCGAATGAATCTCCTGTCTCAAGACAAAGGCCAAGGTGCCTGCGTTCGAGCGTTCGTCGATTCCGTACGGGGTGGCCTTTCGTCGCCCATCTCCTTTGAAGAGATCGTGGAAGTCACACGGACCAGTTTCGACGTAGTCAGGAAGGCCCGGTAACCCTGAAGGGATCCCCCCCCTGTTTGGTTTGCTGAACGCCCTGGTGTATTTGTTCAGGCGTAACAGCTGGATGCTGGACGTCAGCAGACTTTTCCGGTCCTACGAAGGTGTGGTCATCGACAGGCCCATATTCCTTCTGGGAAACCAGGGCGGGGGACTGACGCTGGTGTCCCGTATGTTGAGGCGCAACCCCAGGGTCGTTTCCGTCACGGGGAATCATCACTACTGGGCTGGAGCTGACGAGCTACAGAATGTGGCAGGTCCCATTCTACCGCCAGAGTTAACGGGCATCAAATACAAAGCCCCCTCCCACCCTGTGTTGACCCCTCCGAGAAGCTGGTCCTATGCGTCAGATGAACTGATTAGCGCCTACAGGAAAACTGAGAAGGACTACACGGAAGAACTGGAATCGACGTTCAAGAGAACATTGCGATTCTTCATAGGCCGTCATAGCTCAGACCGAACGGCCAGGTTCGTGGACAAAAGCCAGGTCTATACGGTGCGCCTGGCCCTGATCCATAGACTCCTGGATGATTGCGATCCCAGGTTTGTGCTGATAACGCGAAACCCCTACGTGGCGTGCCCCAGGGCAGCCATGGGAAGAGCGGGGGACATGAAGCGGTACAGACACCACCTGTCCTGGAAAGAGAGGCTGAAACTGTGTTCACAGCACTGGAGCAACGGAATGGAAGCTTTATTCGAAGACCGGGAAAGGCTTGGGATACGTGTGCTTGTCGTAAGGTTTGAGGACGTCCTTGAGGCCCCTGAAAGGACCCTGAAGACAATCTGTGCGTTTGCCGAAGTGGAATTTGACCCGGAGATGCTTCCCCAGCCCCATCAACGGATTCCACTGGGTTGCCTGCACCGTGACCGGTGGTACCCCCTTCGCCGGGAGGTGAACCAATCCTACGACGGCGCCCTTTCCACCGAAGACGTGGAAGTGATCCGGGAAAGGTGCGGAAAGCGGGCGGATAACCTGGGGTATGCCGGACCGGACCCGATCTAACCCCGTTACGGACCGACTGGAACGGTTCGTGTACGACCGGGTGAAGTCGCGGCCCCGGTTGAAGAGGGTTCTCACTGACACCTATCAGAGAGTGCTTTCCGTCGTGCCTCAGCACCCCATGGTGACCGACAGACCGGTAACAGTCCGTGAAGGATTTTTTTTCGGATTTCATGACAAATGTCCCTGGTCTTCTGACAATAGGTTCTTGCTCGCCCACCGGGTGAATCATCCCCTCAGGATGCCGGTTTCAGACGATGAAATAGACGTGGGACTCTTTCATGGAGAGGATTACAGGGAGTTTAAGGTATTGGGGAAAACAAGAACCTGGAACTGGCAAACGGGATCGATGCTCCAGTGGATGGAATCGGATAATTCCATCGCGTTTAATGATTTGAACGGGGAAACACACGTGGCCAGAGTCGTGGACGCCGGGGGCCAGGGGGTCCGTCATCTACCGCGGCCCATGGCGTCCGTGAGTCCGGACGGAACCCGCGCCCTGAGTCACAGTTTTGCCCGGCTGAGAAAAGTTGCCCCCGCCTACGGATACGCCAACGGATCGACGCCGGAAGAAGATGACCCTCTTCCCAGGGAAGACGGCCTGTTTATCATGGACACCGAAACGGGTGAATCTGAACGGCTTTTCACCGTACGCCACATTGCCACCGTGGAACCCGAGAGTTCTATGGAGAGCGCTTATCATTATTTTTCCCATTGTCTTTTTTCTCCCTCAGGCACGCGGTTTACGTTTTTCCACAGGTGGGTTACGCCCAAGGGCATGACCGTAACGCGAATGATCTCCAGCGACATCGGGGGGAATGACCTGTTTGTTTTTCCCACCGACGGAAAGGTTACCCATGTTGCCTGGCGCGACGACGAGACGATTCTCGCCTATGCCTCCACCCGCTCCCTGGGCGATCACTATTATCTTTTCACGGACAAAAAGGAGGAATTCTCGGTATTCGGTGGTAAGCATCTTACTTCAGACGGTCATCCGCAGTTTTCCCCCGATGGTTCCAGGATTGTCACAGACACGTACCCCAACGGTTGGCGACACCAGTACCTCATCGTCTACGACGCAGAGAGAGACCGACGAACCGATCTGGTTAAAGTTCATTCCCCTTTCCGGTTCAGACATGATCTGAGGTGTGACCTTCACCCTCGATGGGACAGGACAGGGGGGCAGGTCTGCTTCGATTCCGCTCACACGGGTACCCGGAGTCTTTGCACGGTACACCTCTAAGCATATTTTGTTTTTCAGGGACTTTCCTTATTCCCTAAGTTCCAACGGTCTATCGATTAATCTGAACCGGTGCTCCCCAACCAACGGACATCCCTTGTCAGCCTCAGAATTCTCATTCTGTCCCACTTCTATCCGCCGGAGATCGGCGGTGCGGCGGCCCGCCTTCATGGGTTGGCCCGGTGGCTGATCGCATACGGGCACCAGGTTTCGGTGATTACGGGCTTTCCCAACTACCCCACCGGATTGGTACCTGAACACTACCGGGGAAAAGTCCACATGAGGGAGGTACGGGACAGGGTTGAGGTCATTCGCACCTGGGTATATGCTTCATCTCACCGCACCAGTTTTGGACGACTGGCTAATTACTTTTCCTTTGTCATCTCTTCGGTGATCGCGGTTTTCCGGTTGAGAGGAGAATTTGACGTTCTGGTGGCCTCATCCCCTCCGCTGGTCATCGGCGTTCCCGCACGGATCGTTTCCAGACGGTACAGGATACCGCTGGTGTTCGATGTCCGGGACATATGGCCCGACGTTGCCGTTGACGCCGGGGCATTCAAACCGAATAATCCCATGATTCGTTTGGGCCGGAAACTGGCCAGGTACCTGTACGCAATCTCTGACCACATTACGCCCGTCACGGAGATAAAACGGAAAAAACTCATCGCAGAGGGGGTGCGTGAAGACAAGATCACGGTTGTGCCCAACGGAGTCGATTTCGATCGGTTAAACCAATCCGAAGCGCACCAATGGACGGAACGACTTCATCTGCGGGATCATTTTGTCGTGATCTACACCGGCCTGATCGGGATCGCACAGGGAGTTGGAATCATTGTTGAAGCCGCCGGGGAGCTAAGGGACAACCCCCGCATTCATTTCTTGATCGTAGGCGACGGGGTGGAGAGGGAACACCTGATGGGAAGGTGTACGTCGTTGGGCCTCGATAATGTAACATTCATCTCCAGTCAACCCCGGACGGAGATTCCTTCCCTTCTTGCCTCTGCAGATCTGGCTGTGGTTCCCCTGGTGAGTGAGGACCTTGTGGACGCCGTTCCCTCGAAGCTCATGGAAGCGTGGGCGTGCCGCAGGCCCGTACTGGTGGCGGCAGCCGGGGAGGCAGCCGAATTGGTGGAAACCGCTGGGGGAGGGGTGGTGGTCCCTCCAGGGGAGCCGGTGAGGCTGGCCAGGGCCGTCGAAGACCTCTTCGGGAACCGTGCTGCACTGGAAAGGTGTGCAAAAAGGGGGCAGGCGTACGCAAAGTCCCATTTTGATCGCCGGAATCTGGCGAGACGGATGGAGAAGGTGCTCCTCGCCGTGACCAGGGGCTCATCGGCATGAAGATCGTCCACGTTGTGGGGGCACGCCCCAATTTCATGAAGGTCTCACCCGTCTGGAGGGCGCTGAAGTCGAAAACGAACTTTGAGCAGATAGTGGTTCATACGGGCCAGCACTATGCCAAGAATATGTCACAGGTTTTCTTTTCAGAGCTTGAACTGCCGGAACCCGATCATCACCTGGGGGTAGGATCGGGAACTCACGCCCAACAGACTGCCGCCATCATGGTGGCCTTTGAAAAACTGGTCGAATCCATACGGCCTGACATAGTTCTTGTCTACGGGGACGTGAACTCCACCGTTGCGGCAGGGCTGGTGTGCGGGAAATCGGGAATCCCCTTCGGACACGTGGAAGCGGGACTGCGTTCCTTTGACAGGAGTATGCCCGAGGAACTCAACCGGCTGCTTACAGATCAGATCGCTGATCTGCTTTTCACCCCTTCACCCGACGGAGACGAGAATCTCATCAGGGAAGGAATTGACCCGGGTAAGATTCATCGTGTGGGGAACGTGATGATTGATACTCTGGTCCAATCTTTTCCTAACACTCGAAAACCTGACCTGCCAGGTCTTTCCAAGAAATACGCCCTGGTAACCCTTCACCGTCCATCCAACGTTGATGACCTGGAATCGTTAGAAAGAATAATGACCGCTCTCATCGAGATCAGCCTTTCCATAACGATCGTGTTTCCCGTGCATCCACGAACCCGCCGGAGGATAGAGGAGTTTGACCTGACGTTGCCCGAAAGTGATCGGCTTCAGCTGATTGATCCCCTGGGGTACCTGGAGTTCATTGGCCTGTTGAAACAGGCGACTGCGGTCATGACAGATTCAGGGGGTGTTCAGGAGGAGACTACGTATCTGGGGATCCCCTGCTTGACTCTTAGAGAGAACACAGAGCGCCCCGTCACGGTGACTGTGGGGACGAATTCCCTGGTAGGACGGGATGTTCAAAAGTTGATGGAAGAGGTTAGCAAAATCTTGTCGGGAAGTCCGAAGAAGGGTAAGGTGCCACCTCTGTGGGATGGCCGGGCAGGGGAACGAATCGCCGGGGTCCTGGAAAAATTTGGCAATAAGTCTTGACATCTGCGGGGAGGACGGATAAATTCTAACAAAAGAAGGAGTGCCTATCGACATTTGCTAAAGGTTTGAGTGGTTGAAAGACTCTAGGTAGTCGTAACAGGAAAACCAGGAACCTTTAGCGAATGGAGGCAGCTCCACGATTGAAGCCGAATGTGACCCAGGGCATTCGGTTTTTTTGTTACTCCCCTTACTTTTCATCTGAGCAGCCGTGACAAGCGTGGTACGACTCGATTTCAAGAGAAACTTCAAGTATTGGCTGGTGGTAGCGATCCTCCTGGCCGTCGATTTTTCTGCGGGCTGGATTGCCTTCGGCAGGTCCATTCTGCCCGTTCTGAAAGAGGCCCAGGTCGCCGCCCCGGCCCAGTGGCTTTCGTACGGGATCGTTCAGATGGTCTGGATTATCCTTCTGTATGCCTATAACGGGTACCAGGCGGACCCGACCCTCTCCCGGTTCGGGGAGATCCAGGCCCTTTTCAAGATAACTCTGGTGGTCGTCCTTGCCGCCGTGGTGGGCAATGAAGTGCTCAACCTGCCCGTTGCGGTTCCCAGCTCCGTGTTCCTCAAATACTGGATCATCTTTGTCCTGGCTCTGTCAACGGGGAGACTCATGGTCAGACACGTTCAAAAACTGTTCCTGAGAAAGGGTTACGGGAGAAAAAACACCCTGGTGGTGGGACTGAACCACAGGGCCCAGGATCTGGTGACCCAGCTGTCCGACCCGAAACTGGGCTATCATGTGGTCGGTTTCGTCACGCCGAATCTTGACGGATCCAACGGGGAGAAAATCGGGGGTGTCCCGGTCCTGGGATCGGTAAAGAACTTAACGGAGACCATTCAGGAACACAGGATTAGCGAGGTGGTGATCGCCCTGGAAAAGCCTAACCACGACCGCCTTCTGGACATCATCACCCTGTCCAACGGATCTCCCGTTTCGTTGAAGATCATCCCGGACATGTATGAAGTGGTCAGTGGTCTGGCCAAGACTGAGCAGCTGTACGGAGTTCCTCTGATCCAGATCAACCCGGAGATCATCACCCCCCAGCAGAAGTTCTTCAAGCGCCTGATAGACATCGCGGTTTCTCTTCTGGTCCTTGTTGCTCTGTTCCCGGTCTGGGTCCTTGTATCCATAGCCATCAAGATCGATTCCAGAGGGCCCATTCTGTACCGGCAGGACCGGCTGGGCCGCTACGGCCGCAAGTTCATCATGTACAAATTCAGGTCCATGGTCCATAACGCTGAATCACGCACCGGTCCCATCTGGGCCCGCGAAGACGACCCGAGGATAACGGCGACAGGCCGGTTTCTCCGCAGGTTCCGTCTTGACGAGATTCCCCAGTTCCTTAACGTCGTGAAAGGGGACATGAGCGTAGTGGGTCCCCGGCCTGAACGGCCTTTCTTTGTCCAGCAGTTGATGGCTGAATTCCCGTTCTATTACCGCAGGTTCAAGCTCCGTCCCGGCATTACGGGATGGGCCCAGATCAAACACGCCTACGATTCATCCCTGGAGGATGTAAGGCAAAAACTGAAATACGACTTTTTCTATATTGAAAACCTGAACCTTTCCCTCGATTTCCTCATCATGTTTCGAACGCTGAAGGTGATGATATCGGGAAAGGGGCAGTAGTCCTTTCTTTGACGGCCCGGGTCAACCTGTTCTTCCTTTTTCTTCCTCTCTGTCTGGCGGGACAGGTTCTCACCAAATACACCGCTCCCAATACTTACCTCGTAGAACGTGAATCGATCAGGACGGGAGAGATTGATCCGTATCTATCAGGCCGGCTGAGTTACGAATGGGGACTGGCCCTGCCGGCCCAGAGCAACGATTTGCTTCCGTCCACGATGGGTGACGTATGGCTACGCAGGGACCGGTTGAAAATCTACCCGGAAATCACAGCGGTATTCTATGCCAATGGAGGTCGCCTTGCGCCGAGAGGACCGTCTGTAGACGTCTCCCCCGTGATAAACGTGGCGGCCCGGTACGCGTCTCTCCTGCTGGGAAGGTTTGAACTGATGTTCTGGGGGCGGTTTGAAAAGCACTCGGTGGTGAGGCAGGGGAATCTTTCCGATCTGTCCTACGACTTGAGCTGGCAAAAAGAGGTGGGAAGGGCCAGTTTTCCGGGCAAGGACTCCACCTGGGCCGAGTACGACATCGGAGACGGGGGCATCCTGTTTTCCTATCCCGGGGGCCAGATTACCCTGGCGAAAGCCAACCCCATCTGGGGTTCTGGCTACACCGGCAACGTTTGGCTCTCCAACAAACCCCCCAGCTTTGTGTTCGGCAGTGTGCGGCACCGGTTCAGCGAAAGGTGGGTTTTCTCGATCCTTCACGGAACTCTGAACTCCGGGATTCGTGATTCAACCCATGCGGGCTCGCTGGAGGTTGGGAATCAACGGATCAACTTTCCCCTGATAAGAAAATACGTGGCTGCCCACCGACTCGATTTCTATCCTGTGCCCCAGGCCCGGATCAGTCTGGGTGAATCCGTTATCTACGGAGGGAGGGGACGGGAACCGCAGTATTTCGTGCCCCTGGTGATGTACTGGTCAGCTCAACACGATCTTCTGGATACGGACAATCTTCAGTGGTTTTTGGATGGGGAACTGATAAGGCGGGGTACGGGCCGTCTTTACGGGACCGTGTACCTGGATGAATGGGATCTCATGGATACTTTCAACAAGGAAGAAAGTCGTAACTGGGGGGCTTACCAGGTAGGATTCACGTACAATCTTCCCCCGTTCCTGCCTGGAGAGTCCCTTCTGCGTATGGAACTGACCCACATGACACCCTACGTGTATGTTCATGAGAATAAGGTCAACTGGTTTCAGCATCACGGTCACTACCTGGGCTTCTGGTCCGGTCCGAATTCGGACAACCTTTTCGTGGCGGTGGAGGGAATCGTAAAACGGGGATACTGGCTGCAGGTGTACGGACAGAGGACTCGTAGGGGGGAGGTGAGTGACGAAACCGTCGCTATGCAATACACTTTTCAAAAAATCCCGTTTTTGTATCCGAACCGGGACACTCCTGAAACACG
>JBHIAI010000066.1:0-9654 GCA_046861655.1 Fidelibacterota bacterium
CCACAAACACCGCTATTCCAACCCACAATGCTATCTTCTGATTCTTGTTCATATTCTATCTTACGGAATCACCCCAAATAATCCAAATTAGCCCAGTACCATGATTTGAGGCAAACGCCGCCCGTTCCACGTATTCTTAGGAAAATTGCTGAAGTCCCGACGGAAGAAAAGGTATTGATGTCCACCACGCAGCGGTGGTAACGTAGAGTGCTTGCCGGGGAACCAGCCAATGACTGGACCGACCGGGAACTGAACCCTAAGGGGCAGCTTCAGAAGGAAAGGAGGCCACCATGCCAGATGACGGCACGTTTTCTGCTACCTTGACCCAGCTAAAAGACTACCAATTCCGGACTACGTTCGAGGGGACCGATGTCGACCCCATCATCCTGGACGAGCCACCGCCCCTTGGTTCAAGCCGGGGTCCCAGTGCCTCCCGTCTCCTCGCGGCCAGTGTCGGCCATTGCCTCAGTGCCAGCCTTCTGTTCTGCCTCCGGAAAGCCAGGGTGGAGGTTGTACATGTCCGCACAAACGTGCAGGGTACCTTTCAAAGGAATGAAAAGAGGAGACTCAGAGTAGGCAGATTGGATGCGGAGATAACCCTGAATCTCGGCGAAACTGCCCCCAAACGTATGAACCGGTGCCTGGGAATCTTTGAAGACTTCTGCGTGGTAACGGGAGCTGTCAGGAAAGGTGTGAAGGTGACGGTGAAAGTTACAGATCACACCGGCACGGTCCTGCATCAGGGAGACGGGTGACACGGATTGGACCGAGAAAGTGGCATGGCAGTTAGCCCCGCCAAGGCGGGATCTTTGCTTCGCTCCCACAGGTGACAGTCACGGGTGGCCACAAGCAGCGCATTACGAAGTACGCATCACGCCTTCTGGCCCATTTCCAAATGAAAACTGAAAAATGAAAAGTGAAAAAACTCTTTCCGTCGAATAGTTCTTCATACTCCAATTTGCCTTTTTATTTTTCATTTTCCCGGCGGGGTGGGACCATCCGTTTCCCGGTATTCCCGGAGAGTCCGGGCAAATTCGCTCAACCGCTTTTCCACCTGGTAGTTTACCGTTCCCTCGGGGAATTCGCCGTCCTTACCCCTCCCACCTGCCTGAACCCCGGTAAGCACCTCCCCCCCGGCGGCCACAGTCTCCCCCGGCCAAACGTGAAATCTGCCGGCTGAGACGGCTTTCACAACATCCTCCCTTAGCATCAGATTCTTGACATTGCTCTCGGGAATCAGGACTCCCTGGTGTCCGCTGAGCCCTTTCACCTTGCACACATCGTAGAACCCTTCAATTTTCTGATTGACCCCCCCGATAGCCTGAACTTCACCCTGCTGGTTGACCGAACCCGTCACCGCAATGTCCTGCCGGATAGGCACATCCGACAATGCCGAAAGGAGGGCATAAAGCTCTGTCGAGGAGGCGCTGTCTCCCTCCACCCCTTCGTAGCTCTGCTCGAAGACCAGGCGGGCCGCCAGACTTGACGGTTTGTCCCTGGCGAATTTCCGGGCCAGATAGCCGGTGAGAATCAAGACTCCCTTGGTGTGAACGGGACCTCCCATCTGCACCTCCCGTTCAATATCGATGACACCCTCCCGGCCGGGCCTGACACTGGCGGTGATCCTGCTGGGCCTTCCGAAGGCGTAATCCCCCAGACTGACCACGGACAGACCGTTTACCTGCCCGATCTTTTTCCCCCCGGTGTCGATGAGCAACGTTCCTCTGTCGATCATTTCCTCGATTTTTTTCTGGACCAGGTTGGACCGGTAGACCTTTTCGTCTATGGCCCTCTGGATGTGATCGGGAGAAATGTGGCGAGCGTCTTCCTTGCGGGCCCAGAAGTTCGCTTCCCGGATAAGATCCGCCAGGGCTCCGAAATGAGTGGAGAGCTTCTCCTGATCCTCCGCCAGCCTGGCGGCGTATTCCAGGAGCCTGGTAACCCCCCTGGCCATCACATGCTTCAGCCCCTCCTTCTCGCAGATAGTGCAGATAAAGGAAAGGAAATCCTTCACATTCTCCTGGCTGAAATCCATGGTGGTGTCGAAATCGGCCTTCACCTTGAAAAGCTCGGGGAAATCCTCATCGTAGATATGAAGCAGGTGATAAAGGAGAGGCCGTCCCACCAGGATCACTTTCACATCCAGGTCGATGGGCTGGGGCCTGAGACTCTTGGTAGCCATGAATCCCATCCGTTCTCCGGGCTCCTCAATCTGGATTTCATGACCTCGGAGGGCCCGTTTCAGACCGTCCCAGGTCAGGAAATCCCGGATGGTGTCCTCAGCGGGAAGAACAAGATAGCCCCCGTTGGCCCTGTGAAGGGAACCGGCTTTGATCATTGTGAAATCTGTGTGGAGAGCGCCCAGCTGGGCTTCCTTCTCAATCCGCCCGAAAAGATTGGTGTAACTTGGATTCTGTTCAACAACAACGGGAGCCCCCTTCTTTTCACTGTTGTCCACGAGAACATTGACCTCGTATTTGCGGAAGGGAAGCTCCTCCGCCCAGGGCATGGGGGGAGCACCCGGGCCTTCCTCCTTCGGAACCGACCCTGGCTTAAAGGTGTCTATGTTCTCCAGGATATCATTCTGGACATCCCCGAGGTATTCCACCACATCGGAATGATCTTCGTACTTCTCCTTCAGGTCCTCCATCAATCCGCCCACCAGGTAAAGAACCACTTCTTTGTCCAACTCCTGGAGCTTCTTCTGATACTTCCTTTCGGTCTCGCGGATCCTTTTCATTCCCGACTTCAGCTCTTCTCTCAGAGTTCCCAGTCTTTCCCGGCGAGCGTCCCTTTCCTCTTCCGGAAGACCCTCGAATTCCTGCTCGCTGAGAACTTCCCCATCTTTCATGGGCACGAAGGCGAGACCCAGGGGCGTGGTCTGAAGGGAAAACCCGGCCTCGGAAGCCTCCTGTTTAAGATTCTGCATCACCGTTTCGCGCTGCTCCTCAAGGTCTCCGGCAACGGCACTCCGTTTGGCTTCGTATTCACTGCTTTCAAAAACCTTCGGCAGTTGCCTCCTGACGTGATCGATCAACCCCTTCATGTCTTCCCTTAGCTGCCGGCCCTTGCCGGAGGGCATTCTGCAGATCTTGGGTAGATAAGGATCGGAGAAATTGTTGACATAACACCAGTCCGGGGGCGTTTCCTTGTCTTCGGCAAGGGCTCCAAGAAAACTTTCCACCGCAGTCATCTTCCCGATACCCGGAGGACCGGCCACGTAGGTATTGAACCCTATGGCCCTGATATCCAGACCAAACCGGAGGGCCCGTACCGCCCGGTCCTGGCCAATGATTCCCTTCAAAGGCTTCACCCGGGCGGTGGTTCTGATTCCCAGTTTCCTCGAATCGAAAACGCGCCGAAGCTTGTCATGCGACAATTCCTTCACCATCACACCTCCACGGAAGTCACTGTACGGGACTTCCTTTCAACGGGACCAGTTCCTCGAAAACCTGTGGACGTCACACCTCAATGCCCATAAACTGTCTTACCGCAAACCCAAGGCCGAAGGTAAACGCGGCGATGCCGAGACTGATCACCGCCATTTCCACAAACCTCTTTACAAAAGGGATGTCCTTGACCACCGACACGTAGAAGGTAAAAATCAGAATGACCACGATGGCGTTGAACAGCGTCACTGCCAGGCACAGATAGTAGTACTCGAACACAAGATAGGGAAACACAAGAAACAGGACCGTTACCAGGTAGGCCAGACCGGTATATATAGAAGCCTTAAGGGGAGTCCGGGCCGTATCCTCCGCCCGGGTGGACAGGTACTCAGATGCGCCCATCGACAGGGAAGCCGCAATGCCCGTGATCAATCCCGCCACGGCAACAAGACGCGTGTTCTGGAGCGCCAGGGTCAATCCGGCCAGGGCTCCGGTGAGCTCCACCAGCGCATCGTTCAATCCCAGAACGATAGAGCCCACATACTTGAGCTTTTCCTCGTTCATGAGACCGATAAGGTGGCGTTCATGCTCGATTTCGTCTTCCATGATCCGGCTGGCAGGAGGGAAAAACGTGGCAATCTGCTCGTAGGTTACCTGGGCCCGTTCCTCCCCCTTTTCCATGAGCTTGATCCCAAAAGTGAGCCCGAGAAGTCTGGCGATGATGGTGTATTTCCATACCATCCATCGACGGGGCTTTAGCTCTTTCCCGGTATGGCCTTTCCAGAAATCATAGTGCTCCAGTTCCTCGGCCGAGATCCTTTTCAGTAGATCGCGATTGCGCGAATCCCGTGCTGACCGGGAGAGCCTGTCATAAACCCTGTATTCCGTAATCTCGTTTCTCTGGGCCATCAGAATACGGGACAGTTGGGAATCTTCCAGATTCCCAAGGGTGGCCATGTGTGTACCCATCAGGAGGTTATCCTCGTTTCAGGCGAGGGACGCCACGCCTGGGTGGGATTCGCAGTGACAACCGGGATGACAGAGTAACGGTCCGTACGCCCGGAAGGACTCGAACCCTCAACCTTCTGGTCCGTAGCCAGACGCTCTATCCAATTGAGCTACGGGCGCATAGTGCATGAAATTACTGGACTGCTTCAAGATCAACAAGCGGAAACCTGTGGACTCATCAAGAGAACATGCAGTGTTGGGTAACCCTTGATTGGGGTCTGTGGACCCTTACAGGCCCCTTAGCTGGCGCCACAAAGAAAAAGGCCGTTTCTCAAACCTGGGAAACGGCCTTTTTATCAAGTAGCGCGTACGGGAATCGAACCCGTGTTACCGGATTGAGAGCCCGGCGTCCTAACCGCTAGACGAACGCGCCAATTCTTACTGCATCACGGGTTCGTGACACCCGTGTTATCCCGACCGAGAAGTCGGGACGTCCTAACCGCTAGACGAACGCGCCAAAACTAAACTACTAAGCTAACCCTCAACTCCTATCAGCTGGGGAGCAGGGATTCGAACCCCGATTACCAGGGCCAGAACCTGGCGTCCTGCCGTTAGACGACTCCCCAATAAGAAGGTTCCGTTCCGAAAGCGCCGGAAATTTACTCCATCCCCGCCGACACCACAACCCCTTTCACCCCCGTGGGAACTTGGAGATCAGTTGGCGGAGACGGCGGCAGAAGGCAGCAGCAGCGGCAGGTGGCAGCGGCAGGAGGCAGTGGCAGGGGCTACTTCACGAGAAGGACCTTGCGCGTCACAACAGCATCGGATGCTTCAAGACGCACAAGATAGATTCCCGATCCTTGAGCCACGGGCCGCCACTGAACTTGATGCAGTCCCGGCCCTCTCGTCACCGCACGTTCCAGGGTGATCACATGACGCCCGGAGAGGTCGAAAATGTCAAGGGTGATGGTCGAGGAGAAGGGCAGGACATAGAAGATGGAGGTGGAGCTGTTGAATGGATTGGGATGGATCCCGCGGAGCTCGGGCCGACGGGGCACACCCGCAGGATATCGCGAAGGATCTTCATCAACCGCTGCCGTATTCATTTCAGCCAGCAGGGCCTGGATGGTATCGGTCACCACTTTCTCGTCCCATCCGGATAGTATGTACCGAATCACCATGTTGTGGTCAATGAACACGTGGTACGGGAGGTAGACCAGATCGAACATCTGTACAATCTTCAGACTGTCGTCATCATCGACCAAGGGATAGGAAATACCAAAGGTCTCCGACCACTCTTCGCAGGAGTAAGGATAGCCCCATTCAAATCCCACGCCCAGCACCTTTAATCCGTCGTCCTTGTAGGCCTGGTAGATGGATTCGGTGATGGGAGCCTCTTCTCGACAGGGAATGCACCAGGACGCAAGGAAGGTTATCCAGGTAACGGAGTAATCCCCCCCGTTCTCATCTCCGTCGTAGGCCTTCAGATTGAAATCCCCTTCCCCGTTGGCACATAGGGGGGCGGCGAGATCCCGGAGGGTATCCCCCACATCGATCGTCTGGGCGACCGCAAAACCGGTGGCCGCTGTCCAGACCAAACCCAGGAAGACCCCTCTTCTCACCATACTATCCAAACCTATGGAGGGATACCTGCCCGTACTGTCGGAAAGCTGACAGGTGCGCGAATTCTGTACCATACCCGGAATTCCGCCATCAGAAATTGGAGTTCATCGTGACCGTGAAAGCATCCTGGATCCCTGGAACCCAGACACACACACCGCTGTCACACTTGAGGCCTCCCTGAAGGGAACCGTAGAACACAGTGACAACGGTGGAGGGCGAAAGGTAGACCGAACCCTGAATTCCCAGCCATTTGTTGGCAAGATCCATCCCGGCTTGCCGAAAAATTGCCTCCAGCCAGTTGTCCTCCCGGGGATCCGAGTTCTCGATTCGTCCAGTCCTCAGACGGGAAGCGGAGTCGTAAACCCAACCCACGGAAAACCGGGAGGGCTTTCCCACACTCATGGCCACGTACCTGTAATAGTACGGAGTATGTAACCGTGTGTCTGTGGTCACGCTATCAATCATCCCCGCACGGGTGTCCTGAAAAGCCAGGTAGTTTCTGGTTTCCAAATCTTCCCACTGATGTTCCCAGTATACCGACACCCCCCAGCCCGATCCAAGAACAAAGGTGGCCTCAACGGGTACGGACAGGAGCTTTCTTCTTTCCCACAGCACGTTGATCTTATGGTGGGCCCGAAGCCATTCACTCGTTCCACGCTGTTCGATCACCGACTTGTCATAGACCAATACGTCCGTGGCCCTGGAAAGCCCCACCCTAAAATCAAGTGCCAGCGGAGCATAATGGTAGTTCAGTTCTCCGTACCATTCTTGAAAAGGGTAGAACTGATCCCGCGAACTCATCCAGCCCAGGGAAGGGGTGAGATCTCTTTCCCATTGAACCGTGAAGTCCTCCGCGATCCGCTTCGTGAATCCTGAATGGCGGCTGCTTTGGGCATAGTTCAGGATGAGGAACAAAGAGGGAGCTGCTCGGACGTTTGCCTCCACTTGTACGCCCACCTCATCCTCGAAATCCATGACATGAGGAGTCCGGGAAAGAAGGGTGCTGGAATGCTCCCGGAACACAGTGGGCGGATTCTGAACCGGACTCATCCGCCCCAGTCTCAGGGGCAGGTTTCGCCGTTTGACCGGGTCGCTGTCATCGAGAAAGTAGTTCTTGTATTCGACGGTAACACCCCACCTGCCCGGGAAATATGAGAAACTGGCGTACCCTCCCCATCCCCACTGTTCCCGGGGATAGGTAAACCATCCCTGGCGGGCAGAAAGGAGACTGTCGGCATTCCGAATCCTGTGGTTTCGGGTCATGAATTCCACGTAGAAATCGTGGTCTGATCCAGGGTGGCTGAGAAAGAATCCGGGGATCAAGGACCGGGTGGTGACGGAGGTAGAATCGGAGGCCTCGTACTCGTCCGTGACCAGGTTCCTGGTCAGGGTAAACCAGGGGTTCCTGGATTCCACAGCGACCAGATAGGTCCCCGCCGTTACATGACGAAGAACGTTTTGTGAAGTGATAGACACGGCGGCAACTCGCGCGTCGTCCGAGAAATCCCGACGGCGAGGATCCACACCGGGACCTGGTAGAATATGCCGGCCTCCCTGTGCATCGCCCGCGATCAGGTCGAAGGACCATTTTTTCCAAGGATTGATATTCAGCCATATCCCACGGAGAGACGAATCCCAGTCAATCCCCTGGTTCTCCCACAAATTCACGGCCAGCCCCCGGCCCAACTGGCCATACAGGTCACCCACTTTGAGCGAAAAACTTTCCCCCCGCCAGGACAGTCTAAACTTTCTTACCCCCAGGTGACGTGGCCCGATCTGGGGCGGTGAACTGAACTCGAAGTTCGACCATACAGATAGAGGACCGTAGCCGGCAGTAACCTCTACGAAATGCTCCCGGAACAGGTAAGGAACGGACGTGGTGTCCGCGATCTTATCACCGGGACGGGTCCCCTGGCCGAATTGCAGGGTAACTCCGGTGGACAGGTACGTTTTTTGGGCAGACAGGACGGATAAAGAGATGAGGAGAACGTAGAACGGGAATCGCAAAGGGCGGGCTATTGGATATCCGGTGCCCCTGCGGGGGCACCCGTCTTTCCGTTCAGGAGAGTCACGATCTGGTCGCGGAGCGTCTTTTCGTCTCCCGGAACATAGCCCATGTGTCTGTGGTGAATCTTTCCCGATGAGTCGATCAGGAGAGTGTAAGGAAGGGAGTTGCCGTTCAGGCGCTGAAAGCTTTCCTGGGCGGGATCGACCGCTACCAGAAAACTGTACCCCCTGGAGCGGACATACGTTCTCACTTTGGATAGGCTGCGCTGGGTATCGAGGTTTATGGCCAGTACGTTGAATCCCCTGTCCTTGAAGACCTTGTGGTATTCGTCCAGATGGGGCATGGCTTTTAAACAGGGAGCACACCACAAGGCCCAGAAGTCCACCAGCAGAGGACCGTCCTTCAAAAGCTCCTGAACGGTGGTTTGGGTGCCGTCAATCAGCCGGACTTCCACCAGGGGCACGCGGTCCGTCTGGGGTCTCACCAGACCCATGGACAGGATGAGAATTGCGATCCCCCACTTCACAGGATAGCCGCCAGGAAATCGGGTAGTTGGGTTTCGGGAACGAACTCAAGCTGTACACGAGAGTAGTCCTGTAGGCCGCTCCGGGGCACCAACACTTCATAGGTCGCTTCGATGACTACGGACTCCATGGTAACTTGCAGGGACCAGCCGCTCACAGAAAAAGCTACGAGAGGAGAGAAGACATGTTCTGTCTTCAGAACGACATTTGAGGACGCTTTCCTGTGCCAGTAGGGATCCGGAGTATCCACTACCACAGTCCGGGGCGCGCCGTTGCGGTCCAAAACCTGGATCACGGGAATCACCCTGAATGCCCCCCGGCTGATATCCTCAATCAGACGTGATGATACGGGAAACTTCTTCCTGGAGAATTCAAGGGTGGTAAGGCTGCCGTTCTCCCGGACGCCCGTAAAAGGGAGGGTGGACAACATATCCCGGATCAGGGTCTCCCGAAGGGAGTACGTGACCGGAATGGAGAGGGTGACAGTCTTTTCCTCGTTTTCCCGGATTTCAATCTGAGGCTTGCCTATGGCTACTTCGTACGGGTTCTTGGAAATCATGGACAGGATGGATTCAAGGGCGTCCAGGTCCGTTCCGGACATGTCATGAACGGCTCCGGACGGATCAAAATCGAAATCCCTGAAGTACCGGCCCTGCGACTCCCCCGTCTCTTCCACTTTTTCCCTGGCCCCAATGGCCAGGTCCATGGCCTCTTCCAGATCCTCCAGAGCCGAAGACATGGAAACGTTCACATCCCGCGTCAACTTTCGATACTCCGGTTCTTCAACTCTGGCAACCGGTTCCTTCAACCACCCCGGTTCCCTGGACGGGATCAGGTCTGCGACGGCCATGCGGATTCCAGAGAAAAGTTCATCCGTGAGTTTGGTAAGCTGGTTGACAGACCCTGAAGAGGAGGTCCTCCCCACCTCCTCCCAGGTAGAAATATTCACAAGCTGCACATTCACATTCACCCGGTCAAGACTGCGAGTGAAGGTCCCCATCACCAGGACATTCCGGGTTCCGGAAGGCTGCCGGAGGAGACGGGTCCTGTCCTGGAGGATACGTTCCAGGTCTTCCTTCCCCAGCGTCCTGACACCATCCAGCTCACCGAATCGCTGTCTCAGCATGTCGGCGAGTCCTTGGCCCAGCCAGGCCATGGATGG
>JBHIAI010000067.1:0-9606 GCA_046861655.1 Fidelibacterota bacterium
GGAAGGTGCTGCCCGAGCTGGATGGCAAGCTGGCCGGCATCGCCATGCGGGTCCCCGTGCCTGATGGTTCAGTGGTGGACTTCGTCTGCCGGTTGAAAAAGGACACTACCCCGCAGCTCATCAATGAAGCGGTGAGAAACGCATCGGAATCCGAGCGGATGAAGTCCATACTGGAGTACTCTACCACCGCCATTGTATCGACCGACATCATCGGCAATCCCCATTCTTCCATCTACGACGCCCCCTTCACCACCGTCCTGGAGGGCAACCTGGCCAAGACGCTCAACTGGTACGATAACGAGTGGGGCTATTCCAACCGGGTGGTGGACCTGATCGATATCCTGCAAAGCTGGGACTAAGGATTTTCGCCCTTTCATCTTCAGGAGGATAAGCCTATGGGTGCCGCTAGAGCTGAAAAAAGACCCGCTCATCCCATGGTGAGCGATAAAGAGAAGGCCGCGATCATGAAAAAGGCAGATCCCAAGGTTCGGGAGTTGATCGCGGGCCTGGAGTATCAAATAGAGAGGTCTTCCGAGATCGGTCTGGCCCTTTCCAGGGAAAAGCACATGCCGAAAGTGCTGGAGATGATCATCGATGAAGCCAGGCGGATCACCAACGCCGATGGGGGCACCCTGTACTCCATGATTGACGAGGGAAAACGCCTGAAGTTTGAGATCATGCAGACCGGGTCCAAGGGAATCCGCTTTGGAGGTACGGCACCCGACCCCGTTCCCGATTTTATCTATCCAGTGAAAGTATACGATACGGACACGGGGGAGCCCAACTATCACATGGTTTCGGCCTACGTGGCCCTGACGGGTGAAACGGTGAATATCGAGGATGCCTATGAAGCGGAAGGCTTCGATTTCTCGGGTACCAAGGCCTTTGATAGGAAAAACGATTACCGGTCCAAATCGTTTCTGACCGTTCCCCTTAAGAATCACCTTCAGGAGATCATAGGGGTTATCCAGTTAATCAATGCCCAGGACCCGGATACTGGAGAAATCATCCCCTTTTCGGAAGACAAGCAGATGCTGGTGGAATCCCTGTGTAGCCAGGCGGCCGTGACAATCACCAACAAGCAGCTGATTCAGCAGCTTGAGGACCTGTTTGAGTCCTTCATTCAGGTCATCGCCGCGGCCATTGACGCCAAGTCGCCTTACACGGGCGGTCATTGCCAGAGGATTCCGGTCATTACCCGGATGATCGGGGAGGCTGTCAACCGGACCAACGAAGGTCCGTACGCCGACGTCTATTTTGACGATGACGGTATGAAAGAGCTGATGGTTTCGGCCTGGCTCCACGACACGGGCAAGGTGGCCACGCCTGTCCATGTGGTGGACAAGTCCACAAAGCTGGAAACCATCTACGACCGGATCCACGATCTGGAGACGCGGATAGAGATCTTGAAAAGGGATGAAGAGATTCGGTACCTGAAAAAGCGTCACAGGCTCCTGAACGATGGGAAGAACGGGGAGGTGCCGAAGCTACGAAAGCGGTTCAAGGAGCGACTGGCCCAACTTGATGATGATCTTGAGTTTCTGACGAACGTCAACGTAGGCGGAGAATTCTTGTCCGGGGAAAAGAAGGAGAGGATCCAGAAGATTGCCGGCTACCGGTGGAAAGTCAAAGGCGAGTCCAGACCCTTCCTTACGGATGAAGAGGTCTACAATCTTTCCATCTCCAGGGGGACCCTGAACGCTGAAGAAAGAAAGATCATCAATGACCACACCGTGGTTACCCTGGACATGCTGGAGAAACTCCCCTGGCCCAAGGGTCTGAAGAATGTGCCGTTGTACGCAGGAGCCCACCATGAAAAACTTGATGGTACAGGGTATCCCAAGGGACTAAACGCCGAAGAGCTTCCCATACAACCCCGGATTGTGGCCATCGCCGATGTGTTTGAGGCCCTCACCGCCAAGGACAGGCCCTACAAGAAAGGAAAGACCCTGTCGGAGACCATCAGGATCATGGGCTTCATGCGGAACGACTACCACATCGATCCCGATCTGTTCGATATCTTTGTGAACGAAAAAATCTACGAGCAGTACGCGAAGGAGTACCTTCCCGCCGAACAGATAGACGACGTCAAGGTTTAGGCCACTTTGAAGTTCCGACCGTGGGCCGGCCTCTGGACCGCTCCTGGTGTGTGACTGTCCAGGAGGGGAAAGTCTCCAATCTGTAGGGCTTGAATAATGACGCTGGACGTCCTCATATTTCTTGTTCTTCTTGCCGGGGTACTGGTCGTTCTTGCCTGGGAAGTGTTTCCGGTGGATGTAACCGCCCTGGCATTTCTCACCGTCCTTCTGGGCCTGGGATACCTGGATATTTCCGAGGCGATCTCAGGGTTCAGCAACAAGGCTGTCCTCACCGTGGCGGCCATGTTCGTCCTGAGTCAGGCTCTGGTGAAGACAGGATTCCTTGAAGTCCTGGTGGACACTCTGGAGCGAATCGGAGGAAAAAGGCGGTTCTTGGCCATGGCTATCTTCCTGATGGCCACAAGCCTTATTTCCGGTCTTATCAACAACGCAGCCGCGGTAGCCATCTTTATCCCCCTGGCCCTTCAGCTATCGGGTCGATTCCGCATGTCGCCTTCCAAGATCCTGATTCCCCTCTCCTATGCGGCCATCTATGGGGGGACTCTCACCCTTATCGGAACGTCCACGAACCTCCTGGTGAGCTCCATGGTGGAAGACCAGGGCCTCCCTTCGCTCGGGATGTTTGAATTCTTCAGGATGGGCCTTGTGTTTCTGGTGGTGGGTACAATCTACAACCTCCTGATGGTCCCCAGGGTCCTCGCTCCCCGTGCCGGTGTTTCCTCGCTCACCCGGAACTATCATATGGCACCGTACATGACGGAATTCAAGGTGGCGCAAGAGTCTTCTCTCATCGGGTTTACCTGTATGGAGAGAGGGGTGAGCGAAAACTATGACATTACTATTCTGTCCGTTATCCGGAACGGGTCACGGCACGATACCAATATCCGGAACCTGAAGATTGAAGCCGGAGACATTCTTCTGGCCCGGGGGACTCTTGACAACTTTGTCCGGTTCCGGGAGGAGGAAAAAGTTCTTCTACTGACAGACGTTAAGATGAATCAGGTGGAGTTGGCAGGTCAGGAAAACGTTGTGGTGGAAGGGCTCGTGACCCCCGGGTCGACCCTCATCGGAAAAAGTATTAAGGAGGTGGACTTCCGGAACAAGTTCGGGGCTTTCGTTCTGGCCATCCGGCGTGAGGGGAAGACACTGCGGGAAAAGATCGCCCATATTGTTCTTCATTTCGCCGACACCCTGCTCATTTACGCTCCCAGGGCCCGGCTGAAAACTCTGGCCGACTCCCGGGATCTGGCGATTCTTCAGGAGCACGACATCCAACTCCACAAGGTGCGGTTCTGGTGGCTTGCCATCGCCCTCATCCCCCTGATCATGGGTGTGGCTGCCCTGGGCATCATGGGCATTCTGCAGGCGGCCCTCATGGGTGTGGTGATCCTTCTGCTGCTGAGGAGCATCACCATTCATGAGTCGTACGAGTCTATCAACTGGTCTGTCATCGTCATGATTGCCGCTTTCATACCGGCGGGTATCGCCATGGAGAGAACGGGAACTGCCGCCCTGGTGGGAAATCTGATTGTTGGAGCGGGCCGGTTTTTCCCCGGCGATCTGGCGCCCTACGGTGTTCTTTCCCTCATCTACCTGGTGGGCGTCATCCTCACATCTATTCTTTCTAACAATGCGGCGGCCATTGTCCTGGTGCCCGTTGCCCTGGATGTGTCGAGTCGACTGGGCGTCGATGCCAGGCCGTTCATATTCGCCATCTGCTTCGGGGCGTCCACCTGTTTTATGACCCCCATGGGATATAAGACGAATCTCATGGTTTACGGTCCAGGCCGGTATCGCTTTGGTGACTTCATGAGGGCCGGAGCCCCCCTGAACCTTCTGTTCTGGATTCTGGCGTCAATCCTCATTCCTGTTTTCTGGCCGTTTCATTAAGTTGGGGGTGGAGGGGATGACCAAACTTTCACCGTCAATCCTGTCATCGGATTTTTCCGATCTGGCCGCCGTTGTGGAGGTCTGCCGGGAGGGGGGGGCCGACCAGATCCACGTGGACGTCATGGACGGGCATTTCGTGCCCAATCTTACCGTGGGTCCGGTCGTGGTGAAAGCCCTGAAAAGAGTAACGGACCTCCCCCTGGATGTTCATCTCATGATTGAAGAACCTGAGCGGTACATCCCGTCCTTTGTGAAGGCCGGGGCCGGTATTGTGACCGTTCACGTGGAATCCACTCCCGACGTGAAGGGTGCCCTCAATCAAATTCGCGGCGAAGGGGCCAGGGCCGGAATCACCTTGAGGCCCGCCACCCCACTTGAGTCCATCACGGATTTCCTGGAGGAGGTGGACCTGATTCTAGTCATGTCGGTGGAACCGGGATTCGGGGGTCAAGCCTTTCTCCCCGACTCCTTGGAGAGAATCCAACATCTGAGGGGCATCCTCGATGATCTCCCATGGGACAGAAGGCCCCCGATATCGGTGGACGGGGGGATCAAACTGGACAACGCCGCCAAGGTGGTAGACGCTGGTGCTGAAATACTGGTGGTGGGTTCCGGAATCTTCGAAACCCGCGACCCTGTCGCCGTTATGAGGGCCTTCAAGGGACTGGAGTAGCCGAGGAATCGGGAGGGAGAAGGTGATCATCTATTTGGGGACGGACCATGCGGGGTTCGAGCTGAAGGAAGCCATCAGAACCCACCTTCAAAAGAGGGGATACGATGTGGAGGACAAAGGGGCCCACTGGTACGACGGAGAAGACGACTATCCCGATTTCATCCGCCCCGTGGCCGAGGCGGTGGCGGGGGATCCCTCGAGCAGGGGAATCATCCTGGGCGGGACGGGCCAGGGGGAAGCCATGACTGCCAACCGTGTCCCGGGCGTGAGAGCGGCAGTCTACTACGGGGGTCCGGAAGACATCGTCAGGCTCTCCCGCCAGCACAATAACGCCAATATCCTATCCCTGGGGGCCAGATTTCTGACCGAGAAAAAGGCCTTGAAAGCCGTTACCCTGTGGCTGGAAACGGCGTTTGAAGGGGGACGGCATGAACGCCGCATCACGAAGATGGACGGGTCCTGATAAGTTCCTGCCGGACCCACTCCAGATCTTCCGGTGTGTTCACGTTGAAAAACGGGTCTTCATCTGCGGAATAATCCACCGCCCTGAAGGTGGAAGACTCGATAAGACGGGTGAGAGCGTATTCCTTTTCGGCCAGCATCCGTTCACACCGGGAGAGGAGAGAGGACGAATAGAAAGCGCACAGAGGCTGATGCCCCCTTTTCGTTTCCGGTACCACCGCGTCCAGGCCGGGGCCCGTACCCCGCCACAGTTTCTTGATGATTCCCGCCTTCATCAGGGGCATATCGCAGGACAGGATGAACGTCCAGTCCCTCTTGGAATGACTCAGGGCGGCTGCCATTCCGGCCAGAGGTGAATAGACGTCCACACGGTCTATTACCGTCGCAGGGGGATCGGTCTTCATGCCCTTTTTTGCCACCACGCACCATTCTTGAAACAGGGAACGGCACAACTGGGCACTTCGATCCAGGAGGGTCTCCCCGTTGAGCGTCGCCCGCCATTTGGGGCTCCCGAATCTCCGGCTCTTTCCTCCCGCCAGAATGTAGGCAGACGCTGGGATCGCCACGCCTGACCTTAGGAAGGAAAACCGTGATATCCAAGATCGGGTTCCCACCGGGATTTTGTTGAATGTCGCCCCGGATGTTCGATAATTTCGGTAAGGGTGTAACTTCCCGTTGGAAGGAGATCTCTGCGATGGAACCGGAATCAATCCTGAAGAAACGAAAAACTGCGGTCCCCGCCGAAGGGGTATCCCCTTCCGATGGGCAAGGGCTGGTGGACACGTTCGGGCGGATATTCAATTACGCCCGGATCGCGGTGAACGAACGGTGCAATCTTCGCTGTGTCTACTGCATGCCGGAGCAAGGGGTGGCTTTCAGACCGGAGAGGAAGCTCCTTACAGCGGAGGAGATCACCCGGGTCATCCAGATCCTGGCCGGCGTGGGTGTTGAAAAGATTCGTTTCACGGGGGGCGAGCCCCTTCTGCGCCGGGACATCGTTGACCTGGTAGCTCTTGCATCCGGTACGCCTGGGATTCAGACTGTGAGCCTGACCACCAATGGCCTCCTGTTCCGCAGGAAGGGGCCTTCCCTTTTCCAGGCCGGACTCGCCGCGGTCAACATCAGCCTGGACACTCTCGATCCCGACAGATTTGTTGCCATTACCCGGCGGCCGG
Organism: Fidelibacterota bacterium; assembly: GCA_046861655.1. Lineage (GTDB taxonomy): Bacteria > Fidelibacterota > Marinisomatia > Marinisomatales > S15-B10 > JBHIAI01. Next base: position 6,300 of record JBHIAI010000067.1, read on the forward strand.
GACTGGAAAGCGTACTGGAGGGGCTGGACGTGGCCCTGGAGCTTCCCATCTCAAAGGTGAAGCTGAACATGGTGGTTATGCGGGATTTCAACCATATGGAACTGGGGGAGTTCGTTGAACTGACCCGGGACCGGCCTCTCACCGTGAGGTTCATAGAACTCATGCCATTCGACGCCCATCAAATATGGAAAACAGGGAAATTCCTCGGTGCGGAGCGCATCGTGGAGGAGCTCAAGGCCTTGTATCCGGACCTGGAGGCGTTGTCGGGAAGCGCTACCGAGACTTACAGGTTCACGGTACCTGGCTTCCAGGGGAAAATCGGGGTGATCCCCTCATTCACAAGGAGCCTGTGCGGCGACTGCGATCGGATCCGGATCACAGCCGACGGCAAGATTCGAAACTGTCTTTATTCGGATAACGAATTCAATGTGAGAGATCTCATGAGAGGCGGCGGGTCGGATGAGGAGGTGACCCACCTTTTCAGGAAGGCCATGTGGGCCAAAGTTTCTGATGGGTGGGAAGCCCAGCGCCAGGGGGACCACCACCGGGAGAGCATGACGCAGATCGGGGGGTAAGGGACCGGCCTTTCGGCCGGTATTGGAAAATGGAAATTGCAGTGCAAAAAATTGCAGAGGAAGACTGGTCCTTCTACTTTTGCACTTTTCATTTTTCCATTTGCATTTTGAAATGAGCTTGCTGATGTAATGGGGAAAAACAAAGAAAAGAAACTGTCTCATCTGGATGAGGCCGGGGATGTGAGGATGGTGGACGTGAGTGACAAGGACAAGACCATGCGAGTGGCCAGGGCCCAGGGGTTCATCGAGATGAAACGTGGAACCCTTGAGGCCCTTTCCCGGGGCGACATCCCCAAGGGGAACGTCCTTACGACGGCAAAAATCGCCGGCATACAGGCCGCCAAGAAAACGTTCGAGGTGATACCGCTGTGCCACCCCATCCCCCTATCCTGGGTAGACCTGGATTTCACGGTTGAAGACAACGGGGTCCGCATCGAAGCGGTGGTGAAGACCACCGAAGCCACCGGGGTGGAAATGGAAGCCTTAACCGCAGTATCCGTGGCAGCCCTCACGATCTATGACATGTGCAAGTCTGTGGACAAAACCCTCACTATTTCCGGAATAAGACTGACAGAGAAGACGTCTGGGAGAGGCAAGCCGGAACCTTCTGAGACGTACCGCCCCAGGGTGGGAGTCATGGTGATTTCTGATTCCGTCCATGCGGGGAAAGCCAGGGACACATCGGGTGAAATCCTGAAACACGGGTTCAAGGAGGGGGGATGCACCGTGGACCATTTTGTGGTCCTTCCCGATGGATCGGATGAACTGGAAGATACGGTGAAGTCCTGGATTGCCGGGGGGGTAGACCTTGTTCTTACCACCGGCGGGACTGGACTGGGTCCGAGAGATCTCACCGTTCCTGTTCTTACAGAATTGTTCGATACGAGATTATCTGGAGTGGAGCAGGCTCTCCACGCTTCGGGTCGTCGCCAGGGGGACACTGCCATGCTGTCCCGCCTGGCGGCAGGGAGGGTGGATGACGCCATCGTCATCTGTCTTCCCGGAAGTTCCGCCGCCTGTCAAGATGCCCTCCGGGTGCTGATTCCCGGTATCTTTCACGCGTTTCCGGTGATGAGAGGGAAGGATCATCCCAGGGAGAAGAGTCCCTGAAGTGAGCCCTGACGCCATCCTGATTGTCCTTTTCGTTTTTGTCGCCCTGCTCTATTCCAGCGTCGGTCTTGGAGGGGGGTCCTCCTATACTGCTCTCATGCTGATGTTTTCCGTGAACTACAGGATGATTCCCACCATCGCACTTACTCTCAATGTGGTGGTTACCTCCCTGGTGGTGGTCAATTTCTGGCGACAGGGACACGTCGATTTTCGGTTGATCTTTCCGTTTGTGGTATCCTCGGTACCCATGGCATACCTGGGTGGGGCCCTGTCCCTTTCCCAGCAGACATTTCGATGGTTGTTGTTGATAACCCTGGTCTTGGTGGCGGTGAGACTGTATGCCTGGAACGATGCGAGCCATCGGTTCACGCTGAAGGATCGCCAGGTTCTTATTCTATCCCTGGTGTTAGGGGGTATCCTGGGGTTCGTGGCGGGAACCGTAGGAATCGGGGGCGGTATCTACCTGGTCCCCTTGATGATTATCCTGGGGCTGGCATCCGAGAAGCGGGCGGCGGCAACGGGCGCCAGTTTCATATGGATAAATTCCGTGGCTGGCCTTGTCTCCCGGGCCCGGCAGGGATCCTTTGATGTTGACACTGTGCTGCCCCTGGTGGGAGCGGTGATGATCGGCGGGTTCATAGGCTCCCGGACGGGTGCGGGAAAGCTAAAGCCCGGGACCATTCAGAAAGCCCTGGGCGTGGTGGTAATTCTGGCTATCCTGTATCTGGTGAGGGACATGGTATGATCCCTGTCCAGGAAGCCCACGCCGTAATCCGTGCTTGTATTCCGTCTCCCCGGGTGACGTCTGCCGCGGTTTCGGAGGCGCAGGGGCGTATTCTGGCCGAAGATATTCTTGCTCCCTTCGCCCTGCCCCGGTTCGACAATTCGGCCATGGACGGGTTCGCCGTTAGGTGGGAGGATACCCGGAAAGCGGGGGAGGACCGTCCCGTCGTCCTCACACAGCTCGGAACCGTTTCCGCCGGTCAGCCTGCTTCCATGAAGGTGGGTTCTGGGGACTGCGCCCAGGTGATGACGGGAGCTCCTATTCCAGCCGGGGCCGACGCGGTTGTCATGGTGGAGTATACAAGCGGGTACTCTGAGAACGACCGGGTGGAGGTCCGAAGACCGGTGAGAAAAGGGGAGAACATTCGATTTGAGGGAGAGGAGATTCAAGCAGGGGAAGCGGTTCTGACCGCCGGGAGCCGGATCGGACCCGCAGAGATGGGAATACTGGCCGCCTTCGGCCGCCAACAGGTCAACCTGTACAACCGTCCACGGGTCGCTCTCCTGGTAACGGGGACTGAATTGAAGGACGCGGGAGAGACCCTGGGTCAGGGGGAGATCTACAACTCCAATCTTCCCCTCCTGGAGGACCTCGTCCACCGGGCAGGAGGGAAAATCATTTCCTCCGGAGCCGTGCAGGACGATCCCGCTTCCATGGGCAGTTTCATGGAGAAAGCCCTCGGTTCGTGCGACTTCCTGATTTCCTCAGGGGGGGTATCGGCGGGCCGGTTTGATCTCATCCGGGAGGTCGCCCAGGGGCTTGACGTGAAAGAACGCTTCCACAGGGTGGCTCAGAAGCCTGGTAAGCCCCTTTTCTTTGCCACTGCCGGTGAAACTCT
>JBHIAI010000183.1:0-2205 GCA_046861655.1 Fidelibacterota bacterium
GGGGAGTGGACAATATCCAGTTCATGCTGAAAGGTTTCAAGGTTGGACCAGAACTGGAGTTCCTCCTCCGCCTCCTTGCCGGTAAACGGGTTCGCTCCCCCCTTGTCCGGTCCGCCGGGGCTGGATTGAGACGCACCGGGGGCGGCTCTGTGTCTGTACAGGCGGTAGAAAAGAAATCCTGCCAGAATGATAGCGGTCAGCCGGAGCAGGGAGAACAGTGCGCCGGGGGGGTTGGGGTAGACGAACAACATGATCAGCAGGGCACCGGCTAGCAAAACACCGGCAGCAGAGAAAATTCCAGGGGAGGGGCGACAACCGGATACAGTCACATCCGGAAATTAAGGACCGAGACGAGAAAAAGAAAGAGGAGGGTGAAGCTGGATTTTTCTTATGGTTGGTCTTTCACCAGCTGAATCTGGCCCTCATAGGACGGTTTATCTCCGCCAGGTTCTCTCTCCGCACCTGTGGTGTCCTCCCTGGAGTCGCCGGCCAGCCTGACGTCCGGGGATGAGCGGGAGGGGTTCGGTCTTGAACTGGGTCCTGGACTGGACAGTGACTGCCGGGTGGACAGGGGCGCCGGACCCTGCAAAGTCGGACTCTTCCCGCCGGGAAACAAGCTTACGGAAAGGACAATGATAGCCACCAGGGCCGCAACGGACATAACCGCGTATTTGGGCTCGAAGCCCAGAACGGTGCCCCCGTGAACGATTCGACTTGGGCGCCGGACCGGTCTGTCGGCCACTCGGTCCAACCGGGCTTTCAGCCTCGCGTCAAATCGATCGGACGGTGTGACTTTCTCGGATCCCCTCAGGGTCTGAACAACGGAAACCACACCCTCGTACGTGTCCCGGCACGACGGACAGGCCGAAAGGTGAGTCTCAAACTGTGTGACCTGAGGAAGCGTTAGCTCTTTTTCGATATAGGATGATATTTGGTCCCGAACCTGATAGCAATTCATCAAATAGGCGTCCTCCTTTTTGATTTGACATGCCTGAGTTCTTCCTGCAGCTGCAGCCTCGCTCGATTGATCCTCGACTTAACAGTTCCGAGTGGAACGTCGAGTATCTTACTAATCTCTTCATATGAAAGTTCCTGGATATCTCGCAGAATCACAGCGGTCCGAAAATGGATGGGCAGCTTCTGTATGGCATCCTGAATCCAGGACTTGGTAAACCGTCCCTCGGCGTATTCATCCGTGGTGTCCTCTCCCGGAATGTCAAAATCCTTATCCTCGGTGCCCATCTGGCTTAGATAAGACACCTTCCGCCGTTTTCTCTTTCTCAGCTCCGTTTTGGCCAGATTGGCCGTTATGGTATAGATCCAGGTTGAGAATTTGGCAATGTTCCTGTAGAAATGCCTGTGGGTAAACAGTTTCACGAATGTGTCCTGAACAATGTCTTCCGCATCCTCTAAATCCCCCACGAATCGAAAGGCAAAGTTTGTGAGTTTGTCCCTGTACCGCTTCACCAGCTCAAGATAGGCAGCCTCGTCCCCCTTCTGAAACCGGCGAATCAGCTCTTCATCTGTGTAGCGATGGGCGTCAGGCATGATCCCTCGTGATTCGATGGATCAAGGGAACAAAAACGGAAGTCATGTCAGCCCTCGTACTCTTCAGCTGTCGGTCTGCCCGGGCCAGCAACCTGAGTACCATTGAGACATCATCCAGACCGTAAAGTTCCTGGTATTTGGGGAGCCTTCTCTCGATCTGAGGGCTCAGGTGCATCAGCGGTCGTTTCCAGACTCCCTTTCCACCCGCCTCTTTCCGGCCATGGCGGGACAAGTGCCTGAAGAAGAGTTCCTGGAAAAGGCCCGTCAGATTCGAAATCAGCATCGACATGTCCTTTCCCCGTTCAGCAATGGCCATTCCCCTCTGAACCGCCATGGAGAAATCCCGCCTTCCCACGGCGTCGAGAAACTGCCAGGGGTAAAAACTCCGTTTCCATCCCGACAACTCCAGGATATGGGAGCCCTTCACCTTGTTTCCTTTTTTCAGGTTGACTTCCAGTTTCCCTATCTCATTCGCAATATGGTAGAGAGAATCACCGCAAAGTTCAAGGAGAATGTCAACGGCCTCGTCCGTGGCTTCCAAACCGGACTGGCGGAAGAGAAAGTCCACGAATGCCGGCAGTTTCTCTGGAAACGGTGTGGATGTGTTGACGACACCGAATTCATCCGCCAATCGGCGGACCAATGTTCTTCTTGAAT
>JBHIAI010000068.1:0-9371 GCA_046861655.1 Fidelibacterota bacterium
AGGATCGAGGTCACCCTCTTCCAGGCAGGTTCGAACAAGCCGGACAATCCGGTCCAATCCGTGTGAGCCGTAAACGGAAGGATTGCCCCCTTTTCCCGTGAGATTGATACCTTCCCGGCGTTCGGGCTGAACCAGCAGAGCCTCCGTTTTCGTTCCTCCGATGTCGAGAGAAAGTACCCAGTCCTCCCCTCCCCTGGAACGATCACCCACCGTATTGCTTTTCCAGAAATACCTTTAGTTCCTGGAAATCGTTGAACTCCCGGGTGCTGCATCCCAGTATCCACGAACTGATTGCCTCCCGGGGAATTCCAAGGACCGTGTACACAGGTTTTCCGCTGTGGTAGGCCACTGTTACTTCGCCGTGGGTGCCTCCCCCCTTAACCACCCCGTCATCCCAGAGACAAATCACGTAATCCACGTCTTCGATAATCGATCTGAGATCTGCGTCGATCAGCTTTCGTACCGCCTTCTTGAATCTGGCATAATCCGTCGATTTCCACTGACGAAAACGCTTCGCTTCCTCGGGCTGCAGAGTTAATTCCTGCTCATGAACCGGGTTGAAGACGTCGTGGCCCAAACGGTCTTTGAGCCAGGCGGTCATTTCCCATCGCCACCCTGTGCCGCCATCGGGGGCGTGCTCGATGGCTCCCGAGAGGTAAGCCTTCATTGGATACTGACTTTGGCGAAAATGGACGCGTTTATCAGGGTCCAGACCAGGCCAACCCCCAGAGGAATAATCCAGGTCAGAAGGGCGATTTCCTTACGAAACACGAGAGCTCTGGCCCCCTCGGCAATCATGGCCGTGGGCAGGGCTGCAAAGAAGGGTCTCACCGTCAGAGGATAGACCTCCAGAGGGACAATCCACCCGGAGGAAAGAGTCAAGAATGTAAGGAGAACAAAAGCGACGAACAGATGAGAAAAAGGACGTTGGGTTATGAGCGAAATCGTGAGGGCGAGATTGAGAACGAGAAAACCCAGGATGGCGGCAAGGATCAGAAACCCGAGAAATGGAAGAAGGGAAAACATGGTTCCGGCGAGCAGTTGAACGATGACGGCCGCAATCAGGCCTTTCAGGATCACATCGGGAAGCTGGGAAACAATCACTGCGACGACGATGGAGAGAGAAGAATTGGGGGATCCGGAAACAGAGTCAAAGGACGAAAGGACTTTCCGATTCTGAAACACGTCCACAAAAAGCGGGAAATAAGCTGACACCAGGATCACCTCAAAGACGATTCCGGGCACAACCCATACCTGAAAGGATTCTGCCTCCAGGACAGGGGCTACCAGGCCTCCAAGACTGACTACGATCCCAAGATACAGGATCACCGGAAGAAAAAGAAACAGGGCCAGCTCGCTGAGCCAGTCCCTGGACAGGATCCAGACTCTCCGCTGAAAGAAGGCGGGAATAAGATTCACTCTCTTTTTCTCTCCGTGGATGTCAGAACCAGCATCTCCAGTCCTATATCATCGGTCCGGTAGTCTAAAAGACCCGAGTCAGCCGATAGTTTGATCACGTCGATCAGCACCTTCCTTTCCCGGCCGTAGAAGTCGAACATCTGACCCATGCGGCTGGGATTCACCAGCGTCGTTATCTTACTCAGGCGCTGGAACAATTCATCGGACAGTGCTTCGAAGCGGACCTGGAAATGGAACAGCTCCCCCGCATTCTCCAGGAGCCTTTCCAGGGTGCCGTCAAGGACAATTTTTCCCTTATCCATGATTACGATTCGATCATGGATCCTCTCCGCTTCATCGATGGACTGAGTGGCGTAAACGATCGTCTTTTTCCCCCGGAGGCTCTGGAGGTATTCCCACACGATATACCGGGACTGGGCATCCAGAGATCCCGTCGGTTCGTCAAGGAGCAGAACGGGTGGATCGTGGACAAGGGTCCGGGCCAGCATTCCCCGTTTCAGATAACCGCGGGAGAGAGAGGCGGGAAATTCCCCCAACGCTTCCGTGATGTGAAGCATCCTCGCGAGTTTACCTATCTGCTTCTTGCTTTCGCTTGTTGAAAGGCCGTAGAGACAGGCATGAAATCGAAGGTTTTCCTCAAGGGTCATCTGAGGATCAAAATTGGGCGACTGGGGCATATAACCCACTGTTCTCCGGGTTTCGTTCCGGCGGAGACGAGTATCGAGTCCGTTGATGAAAACCGTGCCAAACTCCGGTCTTGCCGTACCGGCAAGGATCCTTAGGAGGGTGGATTTTCCAGCGTCATTGGGGCCCACCAGGGCCATCAGGGACCCCCTCTCGATACCAAAGGTCAGGCCGGCCAGAACGGACCTTCCGCCTAAGACCTTACCGACCTTTTTCAGAGAGATGGAGGCTTCCATTCTACTGGCCGGTCTCTAGATAGTGGTCTCTGGTTTTGTGGACATTTCGGCCAAAGAATCCCGTCGCCCACAGATTTCTCCAGTTTTCCAGGTCTCCAGTGCTCCATTTTTTCAGTATTTCAATGTGCTTCAAACCACGAGTCCCCCACACCGACATCCACCACCACGGGAACGTCGAGTTCCAGGGCCCCCTCCATTTCCGCTACCACAATGTCTTTCAGATCGTCCAGTTCATCCTCAGGAGCTTCAAACAGGAGTTCATCATGAATCTGGAGGATCATCTTGGACCTCATTCCCTTTGCCAGCAATTCGCCATGAACCCGGATCATGGCCAGTTTGATCATTTCCGCGGCCGTTCCCTGGATGGGCATATTTACGGTGGCCCTTTCGGCAGCGCTGCGCACTCGCTGGTTGGCGTTGTCTATATCATAACAATAGCGCTTCCGGCCCAGTATGGTCTGCACGAACTTGTCCTTCCTGGCCTTCTCCAGGGTCTCATCGATGAATGCCTTGATACCCGGGTAGCGGTGGAAGTAAGCTTCAATGACCTTTTTGGCCTCCTCATGAGGAACGCCCAGTTCCTGGCTCATGCGGAAGGGTCCTGCTCCGTACATCACCCCAAAGTTGACCACTTTGGCTGTGCGCCGCATCTCCGGCAGCACCGAATCCAGCGGTACCCCAAAGATTTGACCGGCTGTATAGGTGTGGATATCTTCGCCCTTTTCGAAGGCTTCCCTCAACGTTGGATCCCCGCTCAGGTGAGCCATGATTCGCAGCTCGATCTGGGAATAGTCGGCGGACAGCATCTTCCACCCCGCTTCCTGCGGACGAAATGCTTTTCGGATTTCGCGGCCCTCTTCAGCCCTGATTGGAATGTTCTGAAAATTCGGATTGCTGCTGGCCAGTCTCCCCGTTGCCGCGGTGGTCTGGCTGAACGAAGAATGAATCCGTCCTGTTTCGGGATGAATAAGTTTGGGGATGGCGTCCACGTACGTGGATTTCAACTTCTGGAATTTCCGGTATTCCAGGATCTTCCCCGGAAGCGGATGGTGGGGTCTCAGGGATTCCAGGACATCAACTGCCGTTGAACGCTTCCTGCCTGAGGGTAAGCCCAGTTTGTCGAACAGTACCACCGCCAGCTGTTGAGGGGAATTCAGATTGAATTCCATGCCGGAAATGGAGTGGATTTCCCGGGTGAAGGACTCCAGTTTCTTCTCCATCCATTTGGACATTTCCCACATCATCGATCGTTCCACGTAGACACCGTCCTTTTCCATTTTCACAAGGACAGGGATCAGGGGAAGTTCAACCTTCTGGTAGAAATCAAGGAGGGCCGATTCCTCCAGTTCGTTTTTCAGAATGGGAGTCAATTGAAATGTCACGTCTGCGTCTTCCGCGGCGTAGAATGTCACCTGCTCCAGGGGCACCTGGGTCATGTTCTTCTGATCTCGACCCGTTCCCAACAATTCCGTGATGGGTTGAGTCCTGTAATGGAGATACTCCTGGCTGAGATAGTCCAGCTTGTAGGATCGTGATTCCGGTCTGAGAACATGAGCAGCCACCATGGTATCAAAGGTGACGCCCTCAACGTGAATGCCGTGATTCTCAAGGATCAACAGATCATACTTGATGTTCTGGCCACATTTGGGCACGGAAGGGTCCTCCAGGACGGGTCGAAGGATCTCCAGCACGGTATCCAGGTCTTCGTCCCCCCCTCCGGAAAAAATGGTTCCTTTCTTTTCCGGGAATTCGATGGGGACGTACCACCCCTCATCGGGACGGACAGCAAAACTCAGTCCCACAATCTCGGCAGTCATGGGATCGGTGCTGGTGGTTTCCAGATCCAGGGATACCAGGCCGGCGGACTTCAGGGATTCCACCATTTCTTTTAATGCCGGCAGGGACTTCACGCAGGTGTAAGTCTTACGGGGAAATTCCCTTTTCTTTTCACTTTTTTTGTCTTCGAACGAGCGAAGCTGGTCCTGAAGATTGAAAAACTCCAGGTCACGGAAAATACTCTCCATGGAATCGAAATTGAAGGGCCTGCGTTTCAGATCTTTCATGGAGACGGGCAGGGTCAAATCGGTCTTAATCGTGACCAGTTCCCGGGAGAGTCTGGCGTCGTCCGCTCCTTTGAGCAGTCCTTCCCGGACACGCTTGTTTTGCACTTCCTCGGCATGGTCGAGAACATCCGAAAAAGTTCGGTACTGTTGCAACAGTTCGATGGCCGTTTTCTGTCCCACACCTTTCACACCCGGTACGTTATCAGAGCTGTCGCCCATCAACCCCAGTAAGTCGACCATCCTCTCTGGCTCCACACTCCATTTTTCGACCACCTGGTTCCGGTCGTAAATGATGGGTGGTTCTGGCGGTCTGGAGGGTGCGTAGACGAACGTGTTGTCATCAACGAGTTGCAGAAAATCCTTGTCCCCGCTCACGATATAGGTTTCCATCCGTCTCACTTTGGCTTTGGAGGCCACGGAACCGATCACGTCATCCGCTTCATAACCTTCCATTTCCAACTGGGGGATATTCATAGCTTCGATGAGTTTCCACAGGTCGGGAAGCTGCTCCCGGAGTTCATCGGGCATTTTTTCCCGTGTGGCTTTGTATTCAGGATACATCTCGTGCCGGAAGGTTTTCTCCTTCCCATCAAAAACAACAGCCAGGTAGTCCGGGTTCTCGTCCCGAAGAAGTTTGAACATAGAGTTCACAAAACCGAAAATAGCGCTGGTGTGCCGGCCATCGGAAGTGATCAGGGGATTGCGGATCATGGCAAAGTGAGCCCGGTAGACCAGGGCGTACCCGTCAATAAGGAAGAGGCGTTTCTTTGAGGAGGAACTCACACCCGAAGTTAACGGAATCCTTCCTCTTTCTTCAATCAGAAAAACCCCGCGCGGTGCGGGGTTTCGCTGGACGATTCCGGGTTGTTGTGTGGGGCTATATTTCGAGCGTCAATGTAACGAAATAATTGCGCGTGGCTCCGGGCCAGTACGCATCCACCCTCTCCGGTGGCCATCCGTCGTGATAGTTGTACCCGAATGTCTCGTACAGAACATCGAAGACGTTGTTAATCCAGAACCTCACCCGGGGCTTTGCTCCGACCATCCGGGGCAGGGAAACTTCGCCTCCTATGTCGACCAGAGTGTATGGATCGAGAGCCGCTTCTTCCGTGTTGGCGAAATCAATATACTGTTTGCCAACCCGGTGAATCCGAATCCACGGCCTCACCCGTCCCCGGGTAACCAGAAGCTTCCAGTTGGTCTGGAAATCCGGATAGGCCGGAATCACCTTTCCGCCGTAGTCGGTCACACCGCTTCCTCCCCAGGGAGCCCAGCCGAGTGAGTCCCCAAGAAATTCCACAAACCGGTTGTCCGATAGGGTCAGGTTCTGCTGGAACACCAGTCCATCGGTAAGATGTATCTTCAAAGATCCTTCCATTCCCCGGTGGATTGTTCGGGGAGCATTCGCCTTCAGGAGGTCATCCGCGTCATAATACCGGTAGGCCGCAGGAATCAGTTCATCCCGGAAGTCCATTCGGTAAAGGTTCACGGTTCCCTCGAGGTTTGAAAGGCGGAAGGAAACACCCGCTTCATAGTCGATGAGGAATTCCTCCCTGGTGCGTGGGCTCGCGTATCCGTCCACCCGGGTCAGTAGGGAGTCCTCGAGAAACTCTTGAATCGCGGGTGTCATTTCAGGATCATCATGGTCGTAGATATCGCCGTCAGCAGGCTCTCTATGCGCTGTGGAGACATTGGCAAAGACAGAGAACACCTTGCCAACGTTGTAGCGTAGACCAAGATGGGAATCGAGAAAGTCGTATTTTAGTTTGTAGCCGTACCCTTTCGTGAATGCCCCCATTGTTTCTTGATCGAAAACATAGCGGTGGCCCAAATACCGAAGGTCCGCCATGGCTCTGAGGTTCTCAGTCAACCTGTACGTCGAATGGAGGTAAAAGGAGAAACTCGTCTTCCTCGTGTCGTCACCGTAGTACCTGTGATCCCCAGGTACATTTCCCAATCCGTCCACTTCCACCACCTTCCCGAAATGATCCGAGGAATAGAGCCGGGCGTCTCCTCCAACGGTCACCCGGCCAGATGGCACAGGACGGGAATACTGATACACCAGTCCCCAGTACCCATTCCTGAGCCACTTCTGTCTTATCAAATCGACTTCCTCACTGGTTTCGGGGACAAAGGAGGTCAGATTGTATTCCTCAACATCCCGGCTTCCCTTGAACTGCTCATAGTAGCCGTTGCCTGAGACTCTAGAGAGGGTACCGCTCACCAGTCCGCCAAACAGCTTTTCGCTGTGGTGAAAAGAGAGTAAGGATTGGGAAAATACGTCCTTGTTGGCATCATCCCGGCCGCCGTTGAAGTACGGATCGGCGTAGAAGTTATAGCGCCGGTCCGCCCGGTCATCGAGATCGTAGCCGTAGGTCGGGATGATCCCCTCCCAGGAAAAGGCGGTTTCCTCTTGCCCCAGGATGGCTTCGAACCGGGTCAGACTGGTTGAACTGTTTATCTCTACTCCCGCATGCACGGATCGCTGGTGGGTACCACTGCCTTTCCGGTATCCCCCGCTGGTTAGATCACTGTAGCGTCCGTACACCGTAACGTTATTCTTCCAGGGGCGACCCGCGTAAGCAGCAGACACCTTCTGGCTGGGAAGATTCAGCCCGCCTGCGTCCAGGTAGTCTCCGTAGCCGGAAGTAAAGGAAAACCCGGGGTACGCGGACTGATAATCTGTGATTAGATTAACGGTTCCCCCAAACACAGACGATCCGTAAAGGGAATTCCCAACACCCCTTTGAACTTGAATACCTCCGGTTGAAGCCAGTATGTCTCCATGGTCCACCCAGTACACAGCATGGGCCTCGGGATCGTTCAGGGGAATGCCGTTCAGCATAACGACGATTCGATCCTGGGAGAATCCCCGGATTTTCAGGTAGGTATACCCTACTCCGTTCCCCGCATCCGAATACGCGTAGATTCCCGGCAAATCGGCCAGAACCATGGGGACATCCTGGTGGCTGTAGTTTCTGTCTATGTCGTCCCCCTCCATTGAGGAAAAAGCTACCGGCGTTTCCCCCTCCACCGCCCTGGTGGCCGTCACAAGTACTTCTTCACCCGTGAGAACAGTAGGTTTCAAGAACACGGTTCCGATGCGCGTCGACGAAACCTCAATTTCCTCATCCGCATAGCCGATGTGAGAAACCTTCAGCATGATTGGCAACCGGGGGACCTTCAGCTCAAACATGCCTCCCGGGGAGGTGGCCGTACCCAGGTCGGTCCCTTCCACCTCGACGTTCGCATAGGGGACGGGGGTATGGGTCGCCTGGGACCGGACGGTCCCCACCAGGACGATCGGTTGGGCCGTGAGCAGGGTCATGGGAAGGATGAAAACAAAAATCCCCTTCAGTCTGAAGAGGAATCTCTCTGAGGTCAGCATGGATCGCCTCCCTACGCTGGCATTATCCAGATCAGGTTCAAAGGGTATGTTCTCAGCCGCCCTATCTGGTCCGGGGCAGCACCCCTTGCTTCCGTGTTAATTTACACCTTTTGGTCCTCAACATCAACGGCTCCAAGGGAATCTCCTTGTTTCCCTCCTACCGACGATCTATTTTCCGCTCGAAATTCTCCTGTTATTCCTTATGGCGAATGACTCTCCCTCCCTGCCCGAGATCACCCTGAAGGCCGTCATTCTGGGGGTTGTCTTATCTGTCGTGCTGGCCGGAGCCAACGCGTACCTGGGTCTTTTCGCCGGCATGACCGTTTCGGCATCCATTCCCGCCGCCGTGATCTCTATGGGGGTCTTAAGACTTTTCCGCACGTCGAATATCCTTGAAAACAACATTGTCCAGACGGCGGCATCGGCCGGTGAATCCCTGGCCGCCGGCGTCATATTCACCTTCCCTGCCTTGATTGTCATGCAGTACTGGGCGGGCTTTCAGTACTGGCAGACCACCATCGTGGCTGGCCTGGGAGGCGTGATCGGGGTTCTGTTCACCATCCCCATCCGGCGGGCTCTGATCCTTGAGGAAAAGCTCAAGTTTCCCGAAGGGGTGGCCACCGCGGAAGTGTTGAGAACAGGAGAAAAAGGGGGAGCGGCCGTGAAAGATATCGCCTGGGCCGGTCTCCTGGGGGCCCTGTTCAAGTTCGGGGAAACGGGGCTAAGGTTGTGGGAGGGCGTTTTTGAGACAGCGGGAAAAGTGGGTTCATCCATAGCCTACTTTGGCTCCAACCTCTCCCCTGCCCTGGTATCGGTGGGCTATATCGTGGGACGGAACATTGCTATTCTGGTTTTCCTGGGAGGAGCGATCAACTGGCTGGTGGCCATTCCCATCTACGCCGCCACCCACCCCTGGCCAACGTTAGGAGGATCCCCTGTCTCTGCCGTGGATTGGGCTTCGGAGATCTGGTCGACCCGGACACGGTTCATGGGTGTGGGATCCATGGTTATTGGAGGATTGTGGGCCCTCCTGAGTCTCCGGAAATCCATCGTGTCTGGAATCCGGTCCAGCCTGGCCACCTACAAAAAGGGGCACGGGGTCCGTTTCGCGGATATTCCCCGCACGGAGCGGGACACCCCGGTGAAATGGGTAGGTGTGGCCCTTCTCATTTCCCTGATTCCGATCTTTGCCGTTTACGTCTATGTGATCAAAGATCCCGCCCCGTCCGTGATCATGGCGGTCATTATGTTGGTGGCGGGATTTCTTTTTTCAGCGGTTGCTGCCTACATGGCAGGACTGGTGGGCAGTTCCAATAATCCCATTTCCGGGGTAACCATTGCCACTATCCTTTTCTCTTCTTTGCTCTTGCTGGCCCTCGTGGGAACGGGAAGCCTGGTGGGCCCGGCTGCGGCCATCTTCGTGGGAGCGGTGGTAGCCTGCGCCGCAGCCATCGGCGGGGACAATCTTCAGGACCTGAAAGCGGGCCATATTGTGGGGGCTACCCCGTGGAAACAACAGGTGATGCAGATGGTGGGGGTGGGTTCCGCCGCCGTGGTTCTTGCGCCTGTTCTGGTTCTGAT
>JBHIAI010000184.1:0-2193 GCA_046861655.1 Fidelibacterota bacterium
TGGCTCTTTCGAACGTTTGGAACAGGGAATCCTCACCGGTATAGACCCAGGCATTCTTATAGTAATCGGCCTCCTCGGACCCGGAACCGAACGACGTAGTGCCACCGCCAACTTTTTCCGGCAGATCGAACGGTCCGCCTCCCTCGAGCCAATTCCCGCCGACCGTATACGACATATCCCTGTTGATGCCTGCCACACCTTCGGCCAGGACGATATGAATACTGTCCCCGGGTTCGAGGGTGTAGGGTCCGAACCCCTGACCGTGGGTGTACCCGCCCGGGTTGCCGGGGTCCCCCGCTTTGACGTATGTGTTGGCCGGCTGGGTGCAGTCGATAGGGGTGCCCAGACCCTCACCGCAGACATCCTCGGCATGCCTCAAGACTGGGTGGCCGGCTGTCATGGCGGCGTACTCTTCCGCCATCTGGGAATCGTTGTACTGGCTGTTTCCTGAAGTAATCTTCAGGTCGGACTGCAGGTACATGGTGGTGCTGGGTTGGGCCGGGTCATCGGTTTTGTCGGAAGCCGATTTGTCTGCGTGAAGGGTGATCACACCGACGTACTGAGCGCTGGTGAGATGGCCGTCTCCCGTGGCAGCGGGACCGCCTATGGTACTGAACGCGGCCTGGCCGTGTACTCCCTGCCAGGCGAATTGAACCCGGAACGGTTCCCCCGTTTCGGGATGGGTGAAGATGGCGTCGTTGACTGTGTTGTGTCCCCAGGATGCGGACTGGGGCAGCCATCCGCCTCCGTAGACGCTCCCCTCCCTGGTGGGTGCGTACCGGTACTGAAAAAAGAAGACCACGTCAGAGAGGGTCTGGGAATGAGTGACACTGCCGTCCTTTTTCACGATTCCCGTATTCTTGAACACGTAGTCATAGATGAAGTAGTTGTCGTGGTAGGGGTTGGTGAAGGCGTAGATTCTCCGGGTGAGGGTAATCCCTATGGCCGTATGGACAACATTGTAGATCATCCTGTCGGCTTTCAGGGTAGGATCGATCTCGTCTATTTCATCCATGGCAACCATCAGGTTGGACCCCGGATTGCCATCCACGAATACGCTGGGATGATCGAAACGGCCGATCATCTTGAATTCCACAGGCATGATTTCATCTGTGTCATCCAGGACTCTGGGGCCCACATGGACCACCTTGTACTCGAAGGTCTTTCCCACCAGGGGATCGTTGTAGTTGGTGGCGCCGATCCACATTGCCTTGGCCGCCTGGGTATCCTGCCAGCGAAACTGAGCCGGCCACCTCAACCCGTCCTGCTGGTCGGAAACCTCGCCCGTTCGCCCCACCTCTCTTTCCCCTCCGGAACTGGAATACCAGTTGTGGAGATTGCCCACAGCGATCCACTTGGTCTCATCCGCAAGAATCGACGTCACCACGAGGACCAGGACAAGAAAGAAACGAGACCTCACAGGCATCCGTGTCAACTACCTGATATTGAAGTCCAGACGAACCCCGAAGAAAATCGCTCTGGGATTCAGGAAGGTAAAGTAGGTTTGATTGGGCATATCGATGTAGGCTTTGGTCTCAAGGATCTCGTCGATCCTGGAGCCACCGGCTGTGACCCATACGCCGTCTACCAGGTCCATGTACTCGCCCGTCTCGGCCACGTAGTAGTACATCTCCCTGTCGGCGGGTGTTTCATCGGGGAGATCCTCTGCACTGGGAACCCATTCTATGGGAACAAAACTGACGCCGGGCTGCCGGAAGTCCCCGGGCTGGTCCTCACCGGGTATCCCCGGATGTTGAGTTTCTCCGCGGCTCAACCTTTCGATATCGTCTTCGGGCAGGTGGAGGGAGAACATGTAGTAGTCGAAGTCGAATCCGTCGTAGAACGATTCGCCGGAAAAGTTCTTGATGTTAAAGACGTTATAGATGTCCAGAAACAGGATCGCCTTCAGGTTGCCCACCTGGAACGATTTCGATGCCTTGAAATCGACACTTGAGAAAGGCCGCCACTGGAGGTTCTGCGTCAAGCCTTTCACCTTGTTGGGATTCCAGGTAAACCAGCTCCCCGATGTCCAGGCACCGAGGAGATTGATCAACCAGCCACCCAGGGGTTTCTGACTCAAGATTCTCGGTCCAAACTCTGGCGGTGTATGAAAAGCGAGGGTTGTCTTGAACCGGGGTCTTGGAACGGGTCTTCCCTGGGTTGGGGGATTCTGCCTCAAGTAATTCCTCTGGT
>JBHIAI010000185.1:0-2183 GCA_046861655.1 Fidelibacterota bacterium
CCGTTTGAGGTGGGTTGAACCTGGATGCGGTATTTTTTCTTGAGATTTTTCTCTCTCACTGTAGAAATAACGTAGTCGGCGAGGAACCCAGCCTGGACCACTCCGGATCCAACCAGGAGTAATTGCCTGAAGGGGAGAGGGGAATGGGGAACACCCCGCTGAGGGGGTTCCAAAAGTAGGAACGGTCCGACTACAGGTACAGAGATCTTGAGCAGATCTTCCCCGCCCAGGGAATAGTACCCGCCTACGGTGGCGGCGTACGAACCCAGGAAACCAAACAAACCAAGATTCTGCCAGGATTGTATGAAGGCCAGCTTGAGTTCGAGCATCATTTCATTCCTCAGAGCCAGGTTTTCCGCGGTTCGCTCTCCGTTGACTATCCCCAGGAAGTCGGGTTCCGGAAGAACCATCCCCCTTCCTCTTGGAGCTTTTGCCGCCACGTTGAGGTCCGGACTCTGCCGGGTCGCCATGCTTCTAGCGATGATGGGGTCCTCCAGGTGGGCGGTTTCCACGATATGCGGGACGGAGAACACCGTTGCCTCGCCTTCCCTCACTCCTACTGTATCCATGGGGTTGGGCCAGGGGATAGGGTTCGTTCGATCAAGCAGGGGGGATGAGGCAGAAATCTGAGGAACAGCAAAGGTTAGTACCAGAGCAGCCATCGAGATCTTTGACATCAAGCCTCGAACGGCCTTTTCTGCAATGCCTTGAACAGAGCTCGATTTTGCCGAAATCCTCATCTTTCTTCCTACCATAAACATAGTACATATGAGAAAGAAAAAAAATCGGACGAAAGAGCATCATTGTGTAGGGGTATCCCTATTGTGCAATAATCGTTTGTCCTACGCCTTCAGAAAGAAGACCAGGGCATAGAGAAAGGGGGTGGAAGGAATTCAGAACGTCAACGA
Source organism: Fidelibacterota bacterium (assembly GCA_046861655.1). Lineage (GTDB taxonomy): Bacteria > Fidelibacterota > Marinisomatia > Marinisomatales > S15-B10 > JBHIAI01. Next base: position 909 of record JBHIAI010000185.1, read on the forward strand.
TCCCCGAAGGGTGAGTCCGTTTCTGGAAGGGTAAAGGCCCAGATCGTATCTTCTTTTCAACTCTCTTTCTTTTTTCCGTGAAAACAGGTAATCCACCAGAACCCCGGTTTGAACCGCACCGGAGCCCGCCAGCAAGAGTTGTCTAAAAGGGAAGGGGGTATGAGGGGCCTGTGCCTGGCGCTCGTCCAGCAGGGAAAACGGACCGATGACGGGAACTACGATTCTCGCCAGGTCATCCCCTCCCATCAGGTGGTACCCTGCGATCGTCCCAACATAAGAACCCAGGAAAACGATGAGATCAAAATTCTGCCTGGATTGTATTGATGACAGCTGGAGTTCCAGCAGCAACTCCCGCTTAATCGCCTGAACGTCCTGTCGTTCGGTGACCCGCCTCACTTCTTGAATATCCATCCGTGGGAATACGAACGTATTTCCATCTGGCGTTTCGATGGTTACATGACCGGTGGGACTGTCCAGCGTGATGGTCCCCTTAACATATGAATTGTCCTTCAAGTGGACGACGTCAAAGGGTTCATCATTGGTGGAGGCCGTCCCGTTTTCATTCCTCATTATGTGGGCAATGCGAGACATTTTGTCTGGCGGTGAGTAATCATACAGTTCGTACACGACTGTTTCCTGCTTGGTCCTAGCCCCAAGATACCCCATGGCTGCTCCCAGTGAGCCGTTAATGGCCACCAGCCGCCTCTTAAGGTCCCAGCATTCCTCCCCGGTACACCCGGAAATGGTGCTAGCCCCCAGCCAGTAACTCAGACCGCTGGCAATGACAGCTCCCCCCAGAGAACCGGCCAAGGGACTAAACGGGTGACGGAACCCCAGCGTCCCCACCCTTTTCATTTCCACCGAACGAATTTCACCGACCTCATCCAATGGCACAGTTCTTATTTCTCCAGGGTTCACACCATAATGAACGATCGTACGCTTTTGGGAGAAGATCTCCTGGACAGTTCGGATTTTTTTCTCGTTCGTCATCCCGGATAAATCAAAATCGATAGCCGGCGCCATCCTTGCCATCTTTCCAGCATGTCCAGAAAGTCCCACCGCAGACACGGTCCCGCCAACTACCGCCGGAAACAGCCCGGCCGCCGAGGAAGGTGCGAGCAACTCCAGTGATGAAAGGAGCCTCCAACTCAAAATCCCTCCCAGAACCGAGCCTGCGTACTTGAGATAGCCTTGTTCACTCCTTTCTGGTGACCTTATTCTGGTGACGATCTCCAGCGGCGCGGCCGTCACGGGCTCCCTCCGCGCTGGCGCCCG
>JBHIAI010000069.1:0-9270 GCA_046861655.1 Fidelibacterota bacterium
CTGAGTAGGGCTTTGGTGGGAATGCATCCCCAGTTCACACAGATACCCCCAAGGACGTCCTTCTCCACGATGGCCACCCTGTTATGGAGTTGGGCTGCCCGGATGGCGGCCACATACCCACCCGGTCCACCGCCGATCACCACCAGGTCGTACGGGTTGTTGGAGTTTGACAATGTTTTCTCCGAAGACGTTATGAGTTATGGGTTATGAGTTGGACGATGGACATTCGACGTTAGAGGGGTTAGGGGGTTGGAGTTAGGGGTTAGGATGGCTTTTTCACTCCGATGAGTTTCTTGAGCAGAACCAGTTCTTCGGCGTACGTCGACGGATCACTGGCCGGTGTTTCAAGAATCATGGGGATCTCCCGGAAGCGATCGTCATTCACCAGGCACCAGAAGGTCTCCATCCCCAGAAGCCCCTTTCCCACGTTTTCATGGCGGTCCACCCGGCTTCCGAGCTCCCGTTTGGAATCGTTTATGTGGACAGCCTTGATCCGGTCCAATCCCACGGTCTGGTCGAAATGCTTGAGGGTATCGTTCCACCCTTTCTCCGTCCGGATGTCGTAGCCTGCCGCAAAGGCGTGCTGAGTATCGAAACAAATTCCCACCCGGTCGGGATACTGGACCTGCTCAATCAGGAAAGCCAGGTGTTCAAAGGTGTAACCCACGGTGGAACCCTGTCCCGCCGTATTTTCCACCAGGATGCCCACCCTGGAGCCGGGACGCTTTTCGAGGCAGTAGTCGATGCTTTCGGCGATGCAGGCCAGACACGAGGCCTCATCCGTTTTCATGTGGGAGCCCGGGTGAAACATGAAATAAGGAATGCCGCAGGCGTCACACCGGTCGATTTCGGCCAGAAAAGCGCTGCGGGACATGGTGAGTTTCTTGTTCTCCGGGGAGCCCATGTTCAACAGATAGGAGGCGTGGGACACACACACCCGGGGGGGTTCCCTTTTCATTTCCTCCCGGAACTGAGCAGTGTCTTCTTCACTGGGCTGTTTGGGAAACCATTGATTCTGATTGGCAGTGAAGATCTGGATGGCATCGGCACCGATATCGGTGCCCCTTTTGGGGGCATTGTGGACACCCCCCGCTGCGCTCACATGGGCGCCCAGAAGTCCCATCAGTTCCCCCTTCTCCTGATGATGGAGAGGAATTCCTCCCGGGTCTTCTGGTTTTCTCTGAATACCCCCCGGATGGCGGAGGTGATCATGAACGAGGCTTTCTTTTCCACGCCCCGCATCTGCATACAGAGGTGTTCGGCCTCCACAATCACGGCCACCCCCCTGGGATTCAGGACCTGCTCGATGGCATCGGCAATCTGCTGGGTCATCCGTTCCTGCACCTGGAGTCTCCGGGCGTATATGATAATAATCCTGGGGATTTTGGAGAGGCCGATGATCTTCTTTCCGGGCAGGTAGCCCACATGAACTACCCCCTTGAACGGGAGGAGATGGTGTTCGCATAAAGAGAAGAAGTCGATGTCTTTGACCACCACGATCTCATCCACGTCCTCATCGAACAGGGCATCCCCTACCACCTCATCCGGTGTCTGCTGGTAGCCCCGGATAAAGTATTCCCAGGCCCGAGCCACCCGTTCGGGTGTCCGGACCAATCCCTCCCGGGAAGGATCCTCCCCAATCTCCTTGAGAAGTTCCGCCGTGAGTTCCTGGATCCTAATCTCGTTATCCTTGTTCACAGGGGTTCCTCCACGAAACAATGATTCTTCCGGGTCTTATCCTTTATCCTTCCGGTCCAAAATAGTCGGCATAGATGGTGGGGGTCTCCCTGACCCTCACCCGGTGAAGGGTCACATTCTCCATGGCCGGTTCGATCTGCTCCCAGATCCAGATCACCAGGTTCTCACAGGAGGGCTGTTTCCCTTCAAACCAGGGGATGTCCTGGTCAATGACGCAGTGATCCAGAACATCGAGAACTTTTTCAGAAACTATGATCTTCAGGTCAACAAGGTTGGCCACGAAACCGGTCTCGGGGTCCACCCTTCCTTTCACCGTGACCTCCAGGTCATAATCGTGGCCGTGGAGCCGAACGTCATGACCGAATACTTCACGGTTTTTCCCGAGGCTCCACGCAGGATTCCCGTACTGGTGGGAGGCGCTGAACCGGAACGATTTGGTTATGAAAGGCAACGTGAACCAGGTTTATTTGCAGGTTACAAGCAATCTTCCCACACGGAATTTACGGAGAGTCGGGGGAAAGGGACAAGTGGGCAGTTGGTCCCGCCGGGGCGGGATCTCCGCTTCGCTCCGACAGGGGCAGGGGCAGTTGGCAGTCAACAAAGAATAAGGGGTCAAAGAACAAGGCGGCAGGGGCAGGGGCAGTTGGCAGTCGGAAATGTATAGAAGGAAACTGGGAATTACGCAAGACGAATTACGAATTACACACCCGGTAGCAAGGATCCAGCTTCAAGGAATGAGTGACATGTAGGGCCCGGCTACACCAGTGACGACGGGCAGAGGTCACTGAGGGGACATTCCTGGCACCGGGGCCTCCGGGCGATGCAGATCTTGCGGCCGTGACGGATCACAAGATGGGCCAGATCGATCCAGTCCCTTTCCGGGGCAAGTCCCATGACATCCCGTTCAATGATTTCGGGATTCCGGGAATCGGTGAATCCCAGCAGGCCCATGATCCGTATCATGTGTGTATCCACCACCACGGCGGGAATGCCATACACGGCGCCCAGAACGCAGTTGGCCGTCTTCCTTCCCACACCGGGGAGCTGAAGGAGTTCCTCCTCGGACCCGGGAACACGGCCCCCGTATTTTTCCAGGATCATCAAACTGGAGGCTTTGATGGTCCTGGCCTTCTGGTTGTAGTACCCGCAGGACCGGATATCCCGGGACAATTCACCCTCGTCAGCGCCGGCAAAGTCCTCGACGGTTGGGTATTTCTTGAACAGACCCGGGGTGACACGGTTTACCTGCTCGTCCGTGCACTGGGCGGAAAGGATGGTGGCCACCAGAAGCTGGTGGTCCGTTTCGTAGGTAAGGCTGGTGGTGGGATTGGAATATCGTTCCCGGAGGCGTCGAATCACCCCCCTCATCCGATCCATCCTCTGCCTCCGGGTCTCAGCCGTCGTCGCCGCCATTTTCCTTGTGACCTTCCGCCAGCAGTGTGCGGAGGTTTTTCACCAGGGAAGAGCGGGAGAACACCCAGGAACACCCGGCTTTCCTGGCCTGCATGTACGAATCCTTTCGGACCTGAGAATGAAATCCCACGACGGAAAGTTGGGGAAACCTGTTCCGGACGCGTTTCACCAGGTCCAGAGGGTGGTAGCTTTCCTCCTCCAGGTCGATGATCATGAGGCGGGTTTCTTCTGACAGGACTCCATCCAAACCGGCCGCATTCTCCGGAAAATCAATCTTTTTCCCCTGGGCCGAGATCGCATCGGCAATACGGGTGCCCATCTCAAAATCTTTCGCCAGGACAACAACGTCGGCCGACATCAGAGGTCCTGGATGGATACGGTCTCCGAGGCCCTGTACTTCTTTCCATCATACTCGACCCTGACCGCTTCGCGACTGGGATCGTGCTCGAAAAAGAGGATCCACCCCTGGTCCACTATGAGGGGAAGAAGGCTCTTTTTCTCGGAAATGGTGGTCAGCGGATGATTGTCGTACGCCATGACCCAGGGTACCGTCAGGTGGGCCGCGGTGGGAAATAGATCCCCACAGAAAAACAGGGTCCGTGTCCCATCCGACAACCTGGGTAACTGCTGACCCGCAGTGTGACCCTGGGCAATGAACAGGCGGACGCCTGGGATGAACTCTTCTTTCCCATCCACCAGGTGGATCATCCCGTTTTCAGCGAGGGCCTGCCAGTTCTGGGACAGGTAGCTGGCCCGGTCCTTCTCGGAAGGGTGATTGGCCAGTTCCCAGTTCGACTTCTGAACCCAGTATCTTGCATGGGGGAAGGTGGGAACGATGTTGCCGGCCTCGTCCCGCCGGGTGTTGCCACCGGCGTGGTCGAAATGAAGATGAGTGCACCAGACGTCCGTGATATCTTCGGGGGTTATTTCCAGTCCTCTCAGGGAGCGCTCCAGGTTCACCGAACCTGTGTCGATTTTGTAGATGGAACGAAGTTTGGCGTCCCACTTATCCCCCGTTCCAGTGTCCACTAAGATCTTCCGGTCGTTCCCCACAAGAAGGAGACAGCGGGCGGCCAGGGGAATCCTGTTGGATTCATCGGGGGGGATGCGCTTTTCCCATAATGGCTTGGGCACAACGCCGAACATGGCCCCCCCGTCCAGGGCAAAGCGGCCGGTTTCCACCGCGTAGACGTGGTAGGGACCGATAATCATGTCCTGATAAGATACTGGGCCAGGAGTGTCATGTACTCTTCCGGCAAAACCTTCACCAGGTGCTGGAGGGCGTCCAGCATAACGAAGTGGTTGGGATCCTCGGTTATCCCTTGGGAAATCCAGGTTTCCGCCACCTCCACCGGCCAGATCGAATCCTCCGATTCCCGAACATGTATCAGGCTCGAAGCGACGGCCTCTGTGTCGCCGTTCTTCAGCAATTCCGGCCAGTCTCCCCTTTGTCCCTTCGGCCCGGGGGCGGGCTTCTCCAGCGTAGCCACCTGGGCCCATCTTTGTCCCAACCACCCCACCACTGCCCGCCGGTAGGCCGTCCCTTTCATGGAATCGAGATTCCAAAGCCGGTCCGCGACGGCCAGGAGAATCACTTCCCCGGTATCCCCGGAGGTCAGGACCGGCCCGGCAAAGACATCCACCCGGAACCCATCGGGAATCGTGGGAAAAGGAGGACCTATGGGTTCCTGGGAAACCGCTTCCAGCAGCCGGTAGGCGAAAGGGGTGATGTCCTTCCCCCTGCAGAAAACGGCCGCGCGGTGAAAGGCGTAGCCGAAAAGGCCCAGCCTGGGAAATTCCCGCAGCGCAGCCTCAGTGAGAATATCCACAAGGTAGGTTTCATTGTCGGAAATGTGGGACATCCTGGCCGCTTCCTCGAAGGCCTTTTCCCTGTCTCCTTCCTCCAGGGCCGTCAGCAGGTCCATGACAAAAAAGGGCTCGTTCAGTCTCTCCGGGGACACCCCCCTCCAGCTCTTATCAGGAGGATCGGGCCTCAACGACAGGGAGACCTTTGTGGCCTGGGTTACCAGAGGTTCCGACGGGATATTCAACCGGAGGGACACCAGGTTTTTCAGTGAGTTGAGAGTGACCACGGGATGCGAGCGAGCCGATTCGAGGGGATGAAGGGCGGCATAGGCGAGAAGGGACTGAAAATAGGTTCGCAGAGAAGGCTCATCAATCAGGGACGACCGAATGAAAGACCGGCAGGATTCAAGGTCCCCGCTGGCCAGAGCTTCCGTCAGGTCGTTTGTGCGGTGGGGATCAGCCACGGTCCGGGGACAGCGTTTTCGGCTTAGCGATCAGGATTCGTCAGGCTGGGGAGACTCTTTTTCCCGGGGACCAAGCATGAAGGTTATCCGGACCGACAGGCCTGTTAGACGGGAATGTTCAGTGGGAAGACCTCCCTCGGAGACGTGGGGGTAGTCGAGGAACCGGTCGCCCCACCGGGAGGTATCGGCAGGGTCGAAATTCGGACTGAAGATTTCGGTGAGAGGCATACTGGCAAAGTCGTGAAAATAGCCCACCTCGTACCCCAGGCGACCCTTTCGAACCATCCCGAACAGAAGACCCATCCGGATGCTCCGGTCGCCGTTCAATCCCCTGGGAATTATCATGCCCCTTAAGCCCCAGTATCTCGAACTCTTCGAAAACTTGTAATACGTAAAATCAAAGTTGGAATTGGGGGTGAGGGACCAGCCCAGGTTCAGCACGTCCCTCCTGCCCTCTTTCTCAAAAAGGACCCGGGAGTAGTCAAGCCCGGTTCCGTAAATAGGGACACCCACCCTGAATCCGATGTCGCTGACAGGGGTCAGACCGTAGCGATAGAAGAAAACCGGGAATACGTTCTCCACGGAGAGGGTGTATCCGTAAAGGCTCTCCCCGGTTTCGAGGGTCCGGTAGGCGACGGTGGGATGGGACGCACACCCGGCCAGTACGGCAGCCAGGACCGGGGTCCACAACCAGGCGATCCGGCGGCGGGAAATCTTTATCCCCCTTCCGGCCGGTCCTGCGGTTTTCTCAATGGCTCCGGAGGAAGATTGAACACCTGGTCGGAGTAGTAGGAGGCGAGATGACGAATAATGTCCAGAACGGCAACCAACCCCACAGGCCTGCCCGCGCCGTCAACGATGGGAACGTGGCGAAACCCCCCATCGGTCATCCGGTTGAGAGCGAAGGCGATGGGATCATCCATCTTCAGCGATTCCGGGGATGAAGTCATGAAATCGGCCACCTTTTCCCTGGAAAGATCCAGTCCCCGGCCCACCAGTTTCAAGGTGACGTCGCGTTCGGTGAAGATTCCTGTCAGCTTTTCCTTCCGGGTAACGAGAACACAGGCCACGCGCCGGGATTGGAATGTGTCGATGACCATCTCAAGATTCTCTTTTTCATCCACCACTACCATCTCTCCCAGCTCAAGGGTTCGGATGGGATCCTTGACCGAAACCGCCTCCTCTATTTCCATTTTCTGCTCGGACTCCCGTTCGTCCATTTGCCTCAATTCATCGTCCAATAGTTCACTCATGGGTATCCTCCTGGTGAACTTTAGAATAGGAGATCGCGACGCCCCGCCCAGGGGGCGGGACTCGCTATGACGGTATCGCGTGTCGCCAGACTAACGACAGTGTACACAGAATTCCAGGTTCCAGACGTTTCATATGCCATCAAAGAAATGTAACCAGGGCAGTAGACTCAAACAAAGTCTTTCCACTCCTCGTGCGTCATTTCAAAGTGCAGAATGAAAAGTGCAAAAGTGACAGGAGCAGGTGGCAGGTGGTCCCGCCGGGGCGGGATATCCGCTTCGCTCCGACAGTGGGCAGTGGGCAGCAGGCAAGAAGATGATGAGGTTCGTTTGGCGCTTATCGTATGATGCATAATGTCATTGGGGATTACGAATGAAGCGGTCCGCGATCGGCTTTCAGCCGTCAGCCAGAGACCGGTGACGGGGGGTGTGTTTTCATTTGAGCAAGATCATCTTTCTGGAGGAGGAGAATCTGCCTGCCGCCATATGGACAATGTAAATGCCGCTGGCCACCCCGGAAGCCTCCCACGCGACGGTATACTTTCCTCTATCTTTGACCTCGTTCACCAGAGTTGCGACGGGCTGGCCCAGGAGATTAAACACGGTCAGCCTTACCCCGACCGGTTCGGGGATATCGAAAGGGACCGACGTGTACCGGTTGAAGGGATTGGGATAGTTCTGGGCCAGACGGAACCGTTGTGGCAAGTATGGGTCGGGAGGTCCGGTGAAGACTCCGTGGTTGATGGCTGCCCAGGTGTCGATGATACCCCAACCGTAGGTGTTATCAGGAGACCCCGCCCGGGAAGCCGTCTTCAGCAAAGCTTCCCGGACCATCATGGGGGTCCAATCGGGATGAGCGCTGAGGATAACGGCGACGGCCCCAGACACCAGGGGGGCCGCCAGGGAGGTTCCGCTTACAAATCCGTAGGAAGACACAGACGCTGCACTGGCGGAGGCGGTGGCCACTCCCTGGGCACAAACCTCGGGTTTTACCCGGCCGTCGTATGTGGGACCCCGGGAGCTGAAATAGGCGATCCTACCCCGGGAATCGACGGCCCCCACCGAAATCACCGAATCGGCGTCCGCGGGGGCGATGACATAATACCACTGGCCATTTCCCTCGTTCCCAGCAGCCGTGACGCAGACCATACCCAGGGAGACGGCTATGTCTACGGCCCTGGTGGTCACCGCCGTGTTTCCATCCATATCGTGATAGGTGTACCAGTCCAGATATCCCAGAGAACTGGACGCCACATCGGCTCCCTGGCTTTCCCCCCACTCCAGGGCCGCCACAAAATTGTCCTCCTCCAACTGGATCTCTTCCGCGATAATCTCTGTCTTGGCCAGCAGAAACTGGGCCTTGTAGGCGGGACCGATGAGAGAGCCCGGCATATACCCACCCAGAGCCGACAGGGTGAAGGTCCCGTGGGCATGCTGACTGACGGAGTCGCCGGGTTCGTCCTGGGTATCGCCGTCGCCGTTCACAAAGTCCCATTCCGCCACGATCCTGTCCTCCTGGATGGACTCGTGGTCTTTGAAGAAGCCTGTATCCAGCATGAGGACCCAGATTCCCTCACCTGCGTAGCCGGCCTGGTGAGCCAGGTGGACGTTAATCTGATAGATCTGGTCCCGGCTCAAGCCGTAATCGAGAGTGTCGACCAAGGCGATCGATTCATGCGGGAGATCGCCGCTCCCGAAGTGTCGGGATCGCGGGGACAAAGTGGGGTCGTGCGGCAGCTCCCGGGACCGACGGTACACCAGGACGGGATCGATGCGGCACACAAAGGGAAGCCGGGAAATGTCCGAAAGCTGAGGTTCTGTGGCGGATACTGAGATGGCATTGAGCCACCGGCTCCGGTGCCGAAGGGCCGCCCCTGTGGCCAACACCTGAGCGGCATAGGTTTCGCGGACAGGCTGGTCAAGGGCCAAAACCGCCTCACCCTGGATCACTTTCTGCCGCCGGGATCGAGCCCTGGGGGTCAGGTGAGGGGCCTGGGAACGGCCGGAGGTCTCACTTCCCTTGTCCGTGAAATACACCCAGGCGTGAAACCGGCTGTCTGGGCGACTGCCCAGCGATGTCAGCCGGGGATGAATCACCGGGTTCCTTGGGGGAAGCTGGGCCCATGCGGTGGCGAATGCCAGAGGAAGGAAGAAAAGCCGTGGGAATCGACCCACCATTCCTTTCAATCACCGAGGATGGCGTTCACCAGAAGAACAATATCGAAAATGTCCAGGCGGTCATCCCCGTTCATGTCGGCGAGTTGTTCCTGGTCGCCGGCGTAGTTCCCGGGGTTCAGGATCATGTCCGCTACTTCAAGAACATCCTCTACATCGATCACACAGTCCTGAGTGACGTCCCCCAGGGCGAATTCGGGAACGGGAACCAGGAAGAGCTCCAGATCATCCACGTAGAATCCGTCCTCCTCCACAAACTCATCACTTCTCATGACGAACCTGACGAACACCGAATCCTCACCCGCAAAAGGGGCCAGACTGATGGTCTCATGGACCCATTGGACCTGGAATCCGTCGTACACCGGTTCGCCCAGGGGCTGAACTCCGTACCCGTACCCGGACAAACGTCCCACTCCCGGCCGGGTGTATCTACCGGAGAGAGCGATCCAGGTCACCCCATCTGC
>JBHIAI010000070.1:0-9087 GCA_046861655.1 Fidelibacterota bacterium
AATCTCGGGAAGGATTCATTCCGCTGCGAATCGCCGTGGATGAGCGGGAAGGGCTCGCCCTGGCACGGGGGGTGGGGGTGGTGAGCATACCGACGGTTGTCTTTTTCGATGGTTCCGGCAAGGTGGTCGGCACGTACGTGGGCTACCAATCGCCCCGGGAAATGGCGAAAATCCTGGAGCGCCACATGCCTGAGGGGACGTCTTAGATGCGGACGGTCCTGGCGGTTGCGGTCCTGCTCGCGAGCCTGAACGCCTGGAATCTAACCCACCTGTCACGGTACAATCCCCCTAATTACGAGCTTTTTGATGTTGAGATCGTGGGGGATTATGCCTTTGTCCCCGCCGGTCTTGGAGGGTTGAATATCCTGGACATTTCCGATCCATCGGACCCTGTTTCTGTGGCAGAGTTTTCGGCGTACGGTTGCGACTACGGCCGGCTCTACGCCTGGCACATAAACGGCAACCATGCCTACGGAAGCGGTCGGGACTGCGGAATCCGGATTCTGGATGTGTCCGACCCGGTCAATCCGGAATCTGTGGGCAAATACGGATCGTCGGAGTTTTCCTATGAGCACACCGACGGACACTTTTCCTCAAGCGGTGACAGGGTACTGTATGCCGCCATCCACGCCAACGGCGTGGAGGTGATAGATATTTCCGCGCCGGAATCTCCCGAGCACATCACCCGCGTCCCCACTGAGAACGCGTGGGCGGTGGAGGTTTCCCAGGAGGGCGACCTGGTGTACGTTGCTGACGGCGCAGGAGGTCTCAAAATCATCGACGTTTCCTCTCCCTCGACGGCACAGGTGATCGGTGAAGCGGCATCATCGGGCACGGCGAAGGACGTCATACAGCGGGGCAACTTTGTGTTCGTGGCGGTGGGTGGACGGGGCGTGGATATGTTCGATGTGTCCCAGCCGGACAACCCGGTCCTGGTGGCCAACTACAACACCACAGGATACGCGTCCCGGATCGCTGTGACCGATTCTCTCGTGGCCGTGTCCGACTGGGACGACGTGGAAGTGCTGAAGTGGGACGACTCCCCCTCTCTGACCCTGGCCGGGTACAAGAATACAGGCGGCAGGGTCATGGCCATCCATATGAAAGATGACGTGGTCTATTCAGCGGAATGGAGTTTCTTCCGGACCTTCAGATTCGGGAAAATAAACGGACCGGATATCGATGCTTCCACCCGGAACATCAATCTTCCCCATCTGAGCGACGACAGCTGTCTGGACACGACGTTCATCATCCAGAACACGGGCAATGCCAACCTGAACTTCGAGGATATCGGTGTCGACCATTCCGATTATACAACAGGAGTTTTGGCCGATTACGTTCCGCCGGGAGGTTCGGCGGAAATCACCGTCAACTACTGCGCGTCGGCTTCCGACGGATTTGCCAACCTCAAGATTCGTTCAGACGATCCCGATGAACCTCAGATACCCATAACCCTGGAGGGCAATTCCACCTGGGGACTGGACATAGGTCAGTCGGCCCCCGATTTCACCCTGTCCTCGGTAAACGGCTTTGAAGAAATGACCCTGAGTGAAGTCCTTTCCAAGACCGATACTGAGGCGGTCCTCATGGCCTTTTTCGCCACCTGGTGACCGGTTTGTGCTCCGGAGTTTTCGGACCTCGAAATGACTTTCTGGAATGAATACAAGGACCGGGGAGTCGTAGTCCTGGGCCTTTCGTACCAGTCGGAATCGACTCTCCAAGCCTTCATCGAAGATCAGGGAATAACCTTTCCCGTTCTGCTGGACGCGGGAAGAGGGGTGTACGGACGGTACAATCTTGCAGGAGGACAATCGCCGTATCCCCGGGACTTCATTGTGGACAGAAGCATGACTGTCCGGTTTGCCGATACGGAGTACGACCCCGGTACCATGATCACCGTCATTGAATCCATCCTGGGCGACCCTACTGTGGACTCAAGTGATCCGTCTGCAGATCTTCCCGCAAGCTTTTCCATCCATCGCGTCTATCCCAATCCGTTCAACGCAGAGGTAACCGTGGAAGTGAACATCCTGGAAGGGCAGGCCGTGGAGCTGGATATCGTGGATATGTCCGGCCGGTGGGTAGATACCCTGTACGCCGGATGGTTGCCCTCGGGGTTTCACCGGCTCCGCTGGAGTCCTTCCGGGCATTCCACCGGCCGATTGGGCTCAGGCGTCTACCTGGCAGTACTGCGAAGGGACAGCCGGTCCTCAGTGGAAAAACTCGTCCTCATAAAGTAGTTTTCTTACCTGCCGCTTTCAAACACGCCCAGACCGTCGTAACTTTAGCCCCGGTTTCGGTCCATGTTCATGGACGATCCTGCTGTGAGAGCGAGTCGGCACGCCATCCTTCCGGTCTGGATTTCCTCGATTCTGATCTTATTCGGCTCCCTTTTGCCTGGATTGGACACCTGGCAGCAGGAAGTGGAGTATGAGATCCGGGTCACCCTGAATGACTCCCTTCACACTCTGACGGCTCAGGAAATACTATCCTATACCAACCACTCTCCGGACACGTTGACCTTTCTCTGGTTTCATCTTTGGCCCAATGCCTACCGAAACGACAGCACGGCGTTCGCCAGGCAGAAGCTCGAGCATTATTCCACCCGTTTTCATTTCTCCGAAGAAGAAGACAGAGGATACATCGACAGCCTCAAGTTCACCATCGATGGAGAAACCGCTTTCTGGGAGTTTCATCCGGAATGGATCGATGTGGCCAGGGTGGACCTTCCCAGTCCCCTTCTTCCCGGCGAGACCCTCACGGTGGAAACGCCGTTCTTCGTCAAACTGCCGGAGGTCTTCTCCAGGCTGGGTCACTCCGGAAAGCATTACGAAATCACCCAGTGGTATCCCAAACCGGCCGTTTACGACCGGGAGGGGTGGCACCCCATGCCCTACCTTGACCAGGGGGAATTCTACAGTGAATTCGGCACCTTTGACGTGTACATCACTCTGCCCCGGGACTACCGGGTCATGGCCACGGGGACCCTGGTGGACGGTGATGACGAATATGCGTGGCTGGACTCCCTGGCTGCAGAAGCCGATTCCCTTCATGCCCTGGATAAGAAGGCCTTTAAAAAGAGAATAAGCCAGCTCAGGAAAGCCGCCAGGAAAGGAGGAAAAAACGGCAAAGCCTCCGGTCAGGTGTCCATGAAAACCCTTCACTTCCACCAGGACAATGTGCACGATTTCGCATGGTTTGCCGATCCGAACTGGATCGTTCGAAAGGGGGAACTCTGGCTGGCCGACTCCACCCGCAAGGTGACCCTCTGGAGCATGTACCTTCCCCAAAATGCGAAACTGTGGAGCCGTTCCATCGAATTCATTCACGATGCCGGCTTCTGGTACAGCCGGTTTTTCGGGGATTATCCCTACGATCATATTACCGCGGTGGATGGAGATATGTCGGCTGGAGGGGGAATGGAGTATCCGAATATCACGGTCATCTCCAGCGGCGGCTCCGAGGACCTCCTGGAATTTGTGATCATGCATGAGGTTGGACACAACTGGTTCTACGGTATTCTGGGATCCAACGAACGGGATCACGCCTTCCTAGATGAGGGCCTCAACGAGTACGCTAACCTGCGGTACTGGGAGAAGAAATACCGGGAACGCAACGGTGCCGTAGTGATCAGTGAATTCGTCCAGAAAAAGCTGGGTATCGCCCGGAATCTGAATTTCGGGTGGATCAACTACCTGCCCTATCAAATCAGAAGTTCGGCGGGGGACGACCAGCCTATCGATCTTCCGTCCACCGAATTTCATCGAAGCAATTACAGTTCCATCGTGTACTCCAAAACAGGCATTTTCACCCGGTTCCTTCAGCACTACCTGGGAGAGGACACCATGAACCGGGTTATGCGGGATTATTACGAATCCTGGAAGTTCAAACACCCCTCTCCCGAAGACTTTAGATCTGCCTTTGCCAAGAACGTAGATGAGGACCTGAGCTGGTATTTTGACGACGTCATCAACGGCACGGAGGTGATCGATTACGCCGTTGTGACACTGAAGAAAGACCGGGTGACCCTGGCCAATCACGGTACGCTGGTCTGCCCCGTAGAGCTGGCATTCTACGGTCCCGAAGGGGAAGAACTTGAACGGCGATGGTTGCCGGGATTTACGGGTGTCACCCAGGTATCCGTCCCCAAGAACACCCGGAGGACAGTCATCGATCCCGACAGCTACATGCCGGACATCCGGCGTCGAAACAACAGCTCATCGAAGCCCCTGAAGGCGAACTTCGTCTTTGATCAGCCCACCTTCCACCACCGGGAGGTCAACCTGGTACCCTGGATCCGGTGGAACAGGTACAACGGTACGACCCCAGGCCTGGTGGCCTACAGCGGATACATTCCCGGATACATGACCGGCCTGAGTGTGTCTCCCCAGTGGGATTTCCGGAATGACAGACCTGTGGGGTCGGTGTCGGCAAGAAGGGTGTTCTACAGGACTCTGGGATTTCAGACGCTGACCTTATCGACAACGGTTGCCGACTACAGCGGGCGCCAGGGTGTCATGCTGACAGGGGAAGGCCTGCTGAGAAAACCCATCGTTTCCACTCCGTCTGCGCGACTCAGGGGGACCATCGCCTTTCATCATATACGTCGCGACGCGGTGGACAAGACCTTTTATGACCCCGGGGATCACCGGGTAGCCTCCCTGAGTTACACGTACCGGCACCGGCCGGACCCCTTCCTGAGGTATTCAGCCGGGGGTGAACTGGCGGCCGGTTTTGGTGAGAGCGGATTCACCCGGCTTGATTTGCAGGGAACGCTCCAGTGGCGGTACGCAAAGAAGCTCACCCTTGACGTGAGAGGCTCGATAGGGAGCTTCGTCCGCGGACAAAACATCCCTTCCCAGTACAGAGTCTGGATGAGCGGCGGTGTCGATCCTGACTTTGAGGACCCCTGGGTTTTCAACCGGACTGAAGATCAGACGGGTCCGTTCAACGTGTACAAGGAACAGTTCATTCCTTCCGGACCTTCCCTCCGGGGTCGCGTAGAGGAGTTCTCCACTTCCACCGCCTGGGGGCTGAATCTTGACCACACCCTGCCCTACGTTCCCGCGGTCCTGTTCGCCGACGCGGGAGGAGCGGCGGATCTGGACGACGTGTTCGTGGACGGGGGTTTCAAGATCTCCGCAGGGTTTATCCATCTCTATTTTCCCCTCTACCAGAGCTGGGACAAGACCCCATTCGTGACTGGACTTACGTGGCTGCGATCGAGAGCCCGGTTTCAGATCAAGCTGAATGCGGGCGCCTTTGTGGGCGGGTAGGGTACCCAAACGGGGATTCCCAAAAACGGGATTCCCTTTTGGCGAGAATGTTGGTAATTTTGAAGGTTATTCTTATCCAAGCTAAAGCCATCGAGGGCCTCGTCAGGCATGTCATCCCCCAACTGGGATAGAGAGAAGTTCCTCAAGCATCTCAGGGCACAAAGGTCTCCGGAGGTGGCCTCGGTGGTCGAGAGGCTGATCAAGTTTACGGAGGCTCGAGCCGACCAGGCAGCCTGGGGAAGGGGGAAACAACAGGGAAGCCTTACCTTCCGGTCGCGATCTGATTTCGGTCCGCTCTCCCTTTTTCAGCTCAACAGCCGGGGCCAGATCAAGTTCTATCTCAATCACATGAGGGAAAAGAATGTCCCCCAGCCCATCCTACGGGACTATCTGATCAAACTGGAATCGAATTTTCTGAGGGATTTTGACGTGGAGAGCTACCCGGTCGATTCGTTTCAAGACATGGGCGAACTGTTCAGTACGTCCACACAGGTGGAGAAATTCATTCAGTGTATTGAAGGAATTGCCTATCGCCTGAGACAGTAGGAGTGCAGAGTACGAACAGAATGGAGTTTAGAAACCAAAAGATGGGTCGGTTTTAGGGCGCGACGACGAAGCAGTATGGGAAATCTATACTTCGAGGAGGGGCAACGCCGAAAGCGGCCATCTCTTGGCTTCCCTTCGGGCGGGCCCGTTCTGGCCATTGTCTTTGTACCTCGTCGCTCACGTGTCTTTTCTTGACACGCGTTTCTCCTCGTATCTCGACTGTAACCCAAATGGCCTCCGCTACATTGATTCCTGTTCGAACTCTGCACTCCTAGACCATGTCCGTTGTGTTCATTCTTTTGGCCCTTCTGGCTTTGGCCGGTGGGGCATTTTCTTTCTACTTCCTCCAGGTCACCAGACTGAAGATGTCCCCCAACGTGTGGTGGATGCCGCCTGTTTGCAGGGTGGGCACACGCACCTGTCAAACCATCGTGGACACCCCCTATGGGAGAACGTTCGGGAGGCCTAACGCATTCTGGGGGTGCTTGTTCTACCCCGTCCTGTTCGTGGTGGTGTTGGCCACCGGCTGGATGGACCTGAATCCAACCGTTATCCTGGCCTTTTCCATAGGAATGGTGAGCGTTAGCCTGTATCTACTGTGGGGCCTGTTCAGGCTCAACACATTGTGCAGGGTTTGCATGGCGGTCCACACCGTCAACTTCTTGTTCTTCGGCCTTGTGGTCATCGAACTTTCAGGTTAAGTCCCGTGAAGATCTTCCGTGATGGAAAACATCCCGGTTGGATATGGACCCACCTGGTGACCCTTCTGCTTCTATCGGGGGGGGTCCAGGGCGCCCACGAGACTCTGAGGGGACGGGTCAGGGACCAGGCCACCCACCAGCCTCTGGTAGGGGCCAACGTCATCATCGAGGGGACGGACCGGGGCGCTGCCACCGATGAGAATGGCCGGTTTGTGGTGCCCCAGGTTCCGCCCGGTATCTACCACGTCCGTATTGACATGATAGGCTACCGGCCCCTGGTGAAGCTCAATGTGCGGGTCGTGCCCCAGCGGGGGGCCGTGGTCTTCGCCGATCTGGTTCAGCAACCGGTGGAGTTACGGGAAATAACGGTGACCCGGGCCTATTTTGAGAAGGAAAAAGACGCCTTCGTGTCCAGTAGAACCGTGGATTTTGAGGAGATCCGACGGGATCCGTCCGGATTCGATATACAGAGGATGATGCAGGCCCTCCCCTCCGTGGTCTCCACGGCGGACCAGCAGAATGAGATCATAGTAAGGGGGGGAGCGCCAGGAGAAAACCTTTTTCTCATGGACAACATTGAGATCGCCAATCCCAACCATTTCGGCGAACAGGGTACAGGGGGCGGTCCCGTCAACATGGTCAATACCCTGTTCGTCGACAGGGTCGACTTTCTGGCCGGTGCCTTTCCGGCCAAATACGGGGACAAGGCGTCCAGCGTTATGGACATCCGGCTGGGGGAGGGCAACAGGCAGATCCACGGTGTTGACCTGGACATGAGTATGGCAGGACTGGGATTCTTCGCGGAAGGCCCCCTGGTGGAGGGGAGGGGATCCTACATGGCGTCATTCCGGAAGAGTTATCTTGACCTCATCATCCGGCAGACCGGCCTCACGGCTGTACCCCGCTACTGGAATGCTCAGGCAAAGACCGTTTTCGACATCGGTTCAAGGGGCAAACTTCTGGTGAATCTCATGCACGGAAATGATGCGATCGACATCGAAGGGGAGAATACACCCCAGACCCGGGGTGCGGAAAACGTCAACGTTCTGGGGAGTCAGTCCGTCGTTGGTCTCACCTATAAACAGCTGTGGCGACGGCAGGGGATGAGCCGGTTCACGGTGGCCGGAACCAGGGCCCAGTTCATCTATGATGTGTATCGATTCACGGAGAAAGGGCGAAAGCTAACCTACTATGAACAGGACGAAACGGAATGGGACCTTCAGGCGAAAGGGGACTTCCTGTGGCGTCTCTCGCCTGATCTGGAACTGTCCGGCGGCTTGGATCTGAAGTACCTGGGGGCAGACTTCTATTCTGATCTGGATCCTGACACCGTGTGGGTTTACGCCTATGCCTTGCCAGGGCAGAATCCCCCCTCTTTCGAAATCATCGACAGAGGAACATGGGAGGCGGTGGTTCGGCCGGTGATCGAGAACGCAGACCCGGATTCTGTGTACCTGGACCCCACCGGAACCTGGCACTACGGGAGGCGAGACGAAGAGGGTCAATGGGAGTTCGTCAGGGTGCGCAGGCAGAGTATTGAGCGTATCTATGAGGGCTTCACCCGGGAGACGGACGATGCTTTCCTTCGCACCGGGGCGTTCTTCCAGGTGAAGTGGAGACCCTTTCTCAGGCTCATGGTAAACCTGGGTCTTCGGGCCGGAGCCTATGAGTACACGGGTTTCAGGTGGCTCTCCCCCCGGCTGGCCCTCTCCACCCAAATGACGGACCGTTCAACCCTGAACCTGGCCTTCGGCCGACATTTTCAGACTCCCCCCCTGTCGATTCTGACCATGAATCCGGGAAACGGGGACCTGAGAAGCAAATACGCGGATCAGATGGTGTTCGGGATAGAGCACTTTCTTTCCGAGGACACCAGGGGGACCGTTGAGGTGTACGGCAAACGGTACCACGACATCCCTATATCGGTCTCGGAAACGACGTTGGACACGGCGGACAGGTCCACCCTGTTTGTGAATGAAGGGGAAGGTTACTCCTACGGGACAGAGTTTTTCCTCCAGAAAAAGCTGGCCAGAGACGTATTCGGCACCTTTTCCTACAGTCACTATGTGGCCATGGCAAGGGATGTGCGGTATCCTGAAGAAAAAAGATACTTTCCCTGGACCTTTGACTTTCGTGATGTGCTCACCTTTATCGGCGGGTATAAGCTCCGCCTCAGGGGACCGGGGGCGAAGAGGACTGAAGACCAGTCCATCCTGGACAGAATTCTGGCCCGGACGATCGGGGGGAGGGCCCAGGAGCTTGAGCTCTCCTTTCGATACCGGTACGTGGGCGGAAAACCGTATACCCCCCGGGACTTCAATCCTACGGTCCGCATGTGGTTTGAACCCCGGGGTACTCCGTACAATACCCGTCGGTTCCCCGCGTATCACCGTCTAGATCTCATGGTTTTATGGCACTATACTTTCCGGAACATGAGCCTGGTGGCCTATTTCGATCTGCAGAATGTATTCGACAGGGACAACGTTTGGGACATTCAGAGGAATCCCGACGGAACACGTGATTATGTGTATCAGTTCAAGGTCTTCCCTATCGGGGGATTCACC
>JBHIAI010000071.1:0-9025 GCA_046861655.1 Fidelibacterota bacterium
CCATGAGGGCGAACACACCCACTCCCGGTTGGCCCGATTCGGTTTCCCACAGGGGCGGCAGACCCAGGGCAAATCCCACCATCAGGGCGAAAGTCCCTGTGAGGCCGAACTGGTAGTCACAGGGATCATCTACGCCGACGAAAATGTCGTCGGCGATACCATACAGAAGATGGTTCTGGGTTTCAGGCAAGAGGATACCGGGGAACGGGAACCGGACGTCATCAAGCTGCTCCTCCAGGAAGGTCACATCCAGGTAGGCGGAAGGAATATCTTCCGGTGTGGGGTCGAGAAAGGGAAGGGAGAAATCCTGTCCAATCCCGGCGTGGAAAACGGCGATCACGTCGTAGAGACCGAACTGCAAACTATCCCTTTCGTAGGCGACCTCCAGGGCATCCTGGTACAATTCTGCCAGTCGCCGGTCCCGGAGGTCTTCATCCTCATAGGGATGGTAGTAGTTCATGGGAAACTCCAGGGAATAACTTGAAACCGGATCATCCGGATAGACCCGGGAGGCGACCAGATCTATGTCCAGACGGCCCCGGGAGACAGAGCTGAAATAGTTTCCCACAGCCCTGAGCTGTGCCTCGAAGTACGTCCTGTTATGGGGTGGAGGATCCAGTAGATTGTCTCCGCACCGGTGAGTGGTGTCCTGAAGGAAACTGCCGTCGCCAGTCGTCGACTCCTGGGCGTCTTCAAGGAAGGAGACCCGAATCGCAAGAACCGTTTTCTCTCCGGTTTGTGGGGCGAACTGTCCGGCTAACCCGGAGAATGCCAGGATGACTACTACGACCTGTTGTCGCACGTGATATTAGAAAAAAGTCCTGTAATCCTTGATCACAGGACCGGAGTTAGGAGCGCAGGATTCGTGTTAGAACTCCATATTCAGGGAGAATCGCATGGTATTTGTCAGGGGATGGCCCGGTTCCCCGAGCGTGAAGCCTGCATCAAAACCGTATCCCGCGAAACGAAGTCCGATACCGAAGGTAGGATTGTTGATCTTTCCCACTTTGTCATAGTAGTAGCCGCCCCGGAGGGCAAAATATTTCGAGTACCAGTATTCCAGGCCAAAATTGAACACCAGTTCATCCAATTCCCGGGTGAAAGACCGTGTGTCCCCCGATCCCAATTCCAGCCGTCCGGCATCGTTGTACTTTCCGTAGCCGGGATCACCCCACTCTTTTCCGGTGGGAATAGCCTCGCCGTCCACAAGGTCGTATCCGCCTATGATTCCGTCCCGGAAGTCGTCTTCCCCGGGCTTGTCGATATCCCCACCCAGGAGCCAGTCATCAAGCCAGGAGGTAAAAACAGCCAGGTAGACGGGGTCGGTATGGGCAGTTTCCCGCTGTCCTTTACGGTTATACTCGGCCCCGGGACCCGAAAAATTCCCATCCTGATCGTAGTACCCCACTTTTCCGTCTGCGTCCCAGTCCATGTCGGGATACGAGGCCACCAGCATTTTGTCCACATCCAGGACAAGATTAAGCTTATTGTACTCTGAATCGACCAGCTTAAGGTTAAATCCCAGAGTGAAGTTCGTGGGCATGGGATCGGCTTGATCCTCATCGATGAAAGCAATCTTGGGACCGATATTCGTCAAGGTAGCACCCAAATCGAGCCTGGGCGTAAAGAATCCCTTCTGAAGGTATCCCATATCGAAGGCAAAGTCGGTTGAGACGCCTCTCCCCTCTTCTCCACCCGCTCCCAGTTCGGCAAGCTTCTGGTGGATAATCTTGACGTTGAGGCCTATGGAAGCATTCTGGGAAATGTGGGCTCCGTAGGAGCCTGACACGGCAAACATGAAGCTGGTAAAGATCCCTAAATCCTCTCCGTATTCTCCTGTCCGGTGCTGCTCTCCCAGGTTGAGAAAAATGATATGGCCACCCAGGGTTCCCAGGGTGGGAAACTGTTTCCGGAATGCCAGGAATTCATAGTACATATCGGAGACCAGATTAGGCAGCCAGTTCACGTGCATGAGGGCGATTTCACTATTGGGCAAGAAGGCGAGACCGGCGGGATTCCAGTAGCTGGCGTAGGCATCGTTGGCCACTGCCACCTGGGCTTCCCCCATGCCTCCTGCCCGGGCGCCCGGTGAAATCAAGAGAAAAATGGCCCCCGACTCACTCACTGCCGGAAGCTGGCTCACAGGGACGAACAGGATTAGAGCAAGAGTCAGAAGAGCTTTTTTCATTGTGTTGGGTGGTGGAACAGTCACGGGATTATACTCCCCTGCGGGAGATGTGTTCCCTCGGGACGGGAATGAATCTCACGCGGCGAATATATCCCCCCTCCGAGCATTTGTCAAGGAATACAATCTTCCATTCACCCTCCGGCCAGGGTGAGGACCAGGGCGGGAACATAGGTAATGGCCAGGACAGCCAGGAGTCTCATGAAGAAAAAGGGGAGAGTGGCTGTATAGACTTCGGGCATCGATTTCTCGAAGCGGTAAGCCGACAAAAACAGGTTCATCCCCACCGGCGGAGTGAGAAATCCCAGCTCGAGATTGGCGATGAAGATAACGGCCAGATGGACCGGATCGATCCCGAAGAAAACACCCATGGGAGCGATGAAGGGAACGATCACAACGATGGCGGAAAAGATATCCATCAAACATCCGACGATGAGCAGGAAAAGGTTGAGGGCCAACAGAAACAGGAATCTGCTTTCGATGTTGGCTTTGACCCAGTTCAGGGCGTGCATGGGGATCTGGGCATCTACCAGAAAACTGGTGAGCCCCATGGCCACCCCAAGAATGATGAGAACGCCTCCTACAAGGGTGGCGCAGTTGATGATGACCTTCCGTATGGAGGTCAGCTCAAGGTCTTTGTATACACCGGCCTCCACAATCAGGACGTACACCACGGTCAAAGCCGCCACTTCCACCAGGGTAGTGAATCCACCGAAAATCCCTCCCAGGATAAGGAAGGGAAGAATCACTTCCCATCTGGCTTCCCACAGGGCAGACACGGCTTTTCTGGGGTGAAACCGGGTTTTCCCCACACCACTTTTGATGCCCTGGTATATGCCCAGGGAAGCCACCAGAAGCACCAGGAGGACGCCCGGGATGATGCCGCCCAGGAAAATCTTGTTGATGGCCACTCCGGCGGTGACGCCGTAGATGATTGTGGGCAGGCTGGGAGGAAAAAGAAGACCCAGTGAACCGGCGGTCGTAATCAGTCCCATGGAAAACTTCTCAGGGTATTTCTCCGACAGTAGCATGGGGAGGAGCAGGCCCCCCAGGGCCAGGATCGTGACTCCCGATCCCCCCGTCATAGCAGTAAAGAATCCACACAGAAGGGTGACGACCACGGGGGTGCCACCGGGAATCCATCCAAACACGTGCCGGAATACCCGGATCAGACGCCGGGAGGCTCCGCCCTCGGCCAGAATGTATCCGGCCAGGGTGAAAAGGGGAATGGTGGGCAGGATGGGAGAGACCACGATACGGTACATTTCCGCCGGGACGGCGGCGGTGGGAACGGAATGGTACCAGAACAGAAAAACGGCGAGGCCCCCTAACCCCACAAAGATGGGAGCACCCAGGACGAGGGCCGCGCCCAGGGCGCCGAGGCCAGTCCATAAGAGGACGGGAGTCCTGAGTGTTCCCCCGAGACCGATGACTCCGGCCATCACCACGACCACCAGGGTGAGGGCCCTCCACTCCGTCTCCCGGGGTATTTTCTTCAGCATCTCATAGGCCATCAGCAGAAACCCCACAGGCATGATGAGTTGAAGTACCCAAACCGAAACGCCGGGAAGGATGTTTCTTGGGTAGCGGGCTTCGGCCAGAACCAGCTTATAGCTGGCCCACGCCAGCATTACGGTAACGGTAATGGCCACCGTTTGGGCCAGCCACGGTTTCACCCTGGAACGTTTCCCTTCCTCGGAAATCGGTTGGCTGGTGAGAGCCAGAAGTCTGTTCCGCCGGGCAGCCAGAATCGCCCCCAGGAATCCGATCCATAGAGTGAGGTGCTGAACGATGATGGAGGAACCGGGAATCCCCGAGATCCTTACCACACGAGTTATGGCTTCGGCGGCGGGTAACACGGCCATGGCCAGGAGAGCTGCCAGGGCCAGCGAGTCCTCCCACCGGCCGACGGTGCCCGAGAGATCTCTCATTCAGGCGACCTGGAAGGGATGGAATCCTTGGGCTCCTGGCTCCGGAATTCTTCCTTCAACTCCAGGGCCCGGTCGAAGATGTCTTCGGGAACAATCTGACCTCGAACTTCAGGATAGAAACTCCGGGTCAACCGAATCCAAGCCTGTTTCTGCC
Source organism: Fidelibacterota bacterium (assembly GCA_046861655.1). Classification (GTDB taxonomy): domain Bacteria; phylum Fidelibacterota; class Marinisomatia; order Marinisomatales; family S15-B10; genus JBHIAI01. The sequence continues at coordinate 4,271 of JBHIAI010000071.1, forward strand.
CAGCGGTCAGGTCATGAACGGTCAGGCCGTGTTCCCGCATCACCTGGACGGCCCGTTCGGTTTGGGGAACTAGGTCTTGAGCCCTCTTCTCCGTCTCTCTGGCGATATGGAGTAGGGGAGTGTGGTAGACCGGAGGGATGGATTCCCAGACGTCAAGGTTGATCACCATGGCTCCGATCATGACGCCCCATTTCAGGTTTAGCATGTGGGGTGCCACCGAAAACCACTGAAACGATAACGCGGCCAGAGGGGTGGTGGAAATGGCGTCAATGAGTCCCGTTTGCAGCCCAGGAAGGATGTCCATGGATGCCAGGGGAACGGGCTGGAAGCCCCCTTTCTTCCACAACTGAATCCACCGGTAGTCGCCAGCCCAGTTGAACAGGCGAAGCCCCCTGAGATCGTCAGGAGAAAGGACGGGTATTCGGGTAAACCAGTAGGCCCATCCCACGTCGGCCCAGCTCAGGAGTTTGAAGCCCTTCTCCTCCAGTTCTTCCGACAACCCCGGCCTAAGACCTGCCCTCACGTAGTTGAGTTCTTCCAGGGATTCCACCAGAAGGGGAATGAAGAATACTTTCATGCTGCCGGTGATCGTGGCCAACCCTTCCGCCGTGACTGCCGCCGCATGCAGCTGCCCGATCCTGATCTTCCGGATGACGTCTCTTTCGTCCCCTGCCACACCACCGGGATATATCCTCAGAATCACATCCCCGTTGGTTGAATCATGCCACGCCTGACTCATTTCCAGAAGAACCTCATGCCAGGGAGACCCTTCCGGCGCCAGGGTGGCCATCTTGACCACCACAGGCCCCGCACCGGTCGTCAGGGCGGGGAGCACGGCCAGCGAGACGGCGGCGACCGTCACTCGGGTCCACCGTTTAGTAGAAGAGCACACCTACCCTCCCCTTCAGCCACATGGCCCTGTCCTGGGCGAGGAGATTGGCCAGGCGGGACCGGGGGTTTGCGTCCACGTCAACCGCCAGTGCTCTGTCCAGCATGATCAGGAATTCCTCCCGGTCCTGGTTTCTTACGGAGATGGCTTGGGCATAGGCGACGAACAGGGAAGCCCGGCCTCCCTGGGACAGCTCCAGGGCCCGCCGGAAATGCCAGCGGGCAGTATCCATGTGAGCGTCGGTCCCGTCCGGTCGGCCGGCAGAGTAGGATACCATCATTTCATGGAGGGCACCTCTGTCGTAGGATTCATCCAGCTGGAGGGCCCGCTCCAACAGCCCCCCAACCTGCGGGAGATCCACAATGGCCGAGGGGTCGTCCAGGGAAGCGGAAATGAAGTTGGCCCAGGCTGCGGCCGCCCAGTAAAGAAGTGGAACGTCTTCCTTGGACAGACCCTGGAGAGCCGCCCGGGGATCGAACCTGTAGGACTCGGAAAACCCTGGATGCCTGATGTCAAGAGCCCGGAACGCATATTCTTTCGCCCGGACGAAGTGCTTGCGGGCCCTCTGTTTCAGCCGTCTCCATTCCGATACATCCCGGTCCATGATCTTCTCAGCGTCCCTCATGATGAAGGCGTAGCCGTAGGTGGTGTAGGCTTGAGAAGCAGCTAAGAGAAGGTTTTCATCACCAGGGGATTGAAGGATCAAAAGATCCAGCAGCTTCAGATTGGCGGGCAGGGATTCGCGGACCAGCTCGGGATCGTTTTCGGACCTGTAGAGGTCCTCAAGCCCCGTAAAGGATTCCGACAGGAAGGAAATGACGAGGGGGCGGACCGAGCACCCTGAATTCAGAAAAGCTACGGTGACAAGAAAGACAAGGATTCTGGACAAAACCGCGGATCGATGGCTCAATGGAGCGCGGGATTCCACACAGCGAGTTTAAAACCGGAAAGACAGATAAGCAACATGCGGGACAGACCGGACCCTGCCCCGGAATTGTTTCAGGATCTAAGCTCAGGATACAATGGGAACTGAGAACAGAGTTCCTTCACTTCCTCCCGAACGGATGTCCGGTTTTTCTCATCGCCAGGATTTGTCAGCACGCGATGGATGAGGCCGGATATGCGTCTCATCTCGTTCTTCCCCATTCCCCGGGTGGTAACGGCTGGAGTACCTACTCTGATCCCGCTGGCGACCAGGGGACTCCTCTTGTCGAAAGGAACCATATTCTTATTCACCGTAATTCCCGCTTTTTCCAGGGCTGTCTCCGCCACCTTCCCGGTGATGCCCTTATTCGTCAGGTCCACCAGGATAACGTGGGTGTCGGTTCCCCCGCTGACGAGCGCGTAGTCAAGGTCGATCAGGGCAGCTGCCAGTTCCCGGGCGTTGTCGACGATGGCCTGGCAGTATTCCTTGAATTCAGGTTTCAGGGCCTCCCCGAAGGCCACGGCTTTGGCCGCGATTATGTGCATGAGAGGACCTCCCTGAGTACCGGGCATTACGTGGGAATCGATGAGCTCGGAAATCATCTTTGTCCGGCCCGACTTAGGGGCGACCACTCCCCAAGGGTTTTCCCTGTCTTCTCCCATGAGGATGAGTCCACCCCTGGGACCCCTGAGCGTCTTGTGAGTCGTGGAGGTAACAACGTCACAGTAGGGCCAGGGACTGGGATGCAGGCCCGTTGCCACCAAACCGGCGGGATGGGCAATATCGGCCATGAGGGTGGCACCCACGTCATCAGCAACCTCCCGGAATCGGTCGAACTCGATATGTCTCGGGTACGCACTTCCTCCGCATATGATGAGCCGGGGTTTTGCCTCACGGGCCTGTTCAAGAAATCGGTCGAAGTCTACCCGTCCGGTCTGACCGTCCACCTGGTACGGAACCACGTTGTACAACTTTCCTGAAAAGTTCACCGGACTTCCATGAGTCAGATGACCTCCGTGGGAGAGGTCAAGTCCCATGATAGTGTCTCCCGGTTCAAGAAACGTAAAATAGACCGCCATGTTGGCCTGGGATCCCGAATGAGGCTGAACGTTGGCGTAGTGGGCGTTGAATAACTTCTTGGCCCTCTCCCGGGCCAGCTCTTCAGCCACATCAACCCACTGGCAACCCCCGTAATAACGTTTCCCCGGATACCCTTCGGCATACTTGTTGGTCATCACCCCGCCGGCGGCTTCGAGAACCGCGTAGCTGGTGAAGTTTTCCGACGCGATCAGCTCAAGGGTATCGTGTTCCCTCAAAACCTCTCCCTCGATAGACCTGTATACTTCAGGGTCAGTTTCCCGGAGAGAGCCGAAATAGGTGCTGGACAATGGCACGGGAAAACGTGTTAGGCCGAAGCGGTTACCAGCCGGGATCCTTGGGCAGGGTCTCGGTCACCCAGCTGTAGCATTCCCCGGAGGCGGCCACATACCCCTTTCTCTTCTGGTCCTCATCCAGAAGGAACCAGTCAGAGATCCCAAACATGAGATCGTCACGGTTGTTTTCCAGGTAGAGGCGGTCCCTCTTGAAACGTAGGAAATCCTTGTCCTCTCCCATGAGAAAGTATTTGTATGCGAGGCCAGCGACCACTTTGTCATCGGATGAAGGATAATCTCCCCGGCATTCCTGAAACGCCCGGTAGTACACCAGTCCTTTTTGGGCAACAGGTTCACCATTATCGGGAGCAATCTTGATGGCTGTTTCCGCCCAGGTGAGGGCCTTGCCAAATTTGAGGAGATCGAGATTCACGCTTACGATGTCCAGGGCGGTTCTAAAATCACGCCGGTCCAGGTCAAAGAGTTCTTCGTAGGCCAGGGACGCATTCTCCAGCTCATCGATTCTGTAGTAAGCCTGGGCCAGTTTCTTCAGGATTAGCTTGATGGAGACTGACCCGTTCTCGCTGCCGCCTTCCTTCAGCTTCTCCAGAACCCTGACCGCCTCCCGGTATTCCCCTGCGGCGGTTAGCTGATCCGCCAGGTCCAGTCCATACGAAATGTTTCCCGGATTATCCGCGAATCGCTGCCTGTAAATATCGAGGGGATCCTTACCCACCATCTTGTACGCCCGGGCCAGATCGCTCTGGGCGTCTTTGTTGTTCGGTTCCAGAGCCAGAATCTTGCGCAGGATATAGATCTGATCCTCGTACCGACCCGCCTCCCCATAGAGTTCACTCAAACGCTTCATGGGTGCGGAGTCATCCGGGGCCATATCCGAAATCCTCTCGTACTCGTAGATTTCCTTATCCCTGTTCCCCAGCCGCTTGTAGGCATAGGCCAACCGGTTGTGGAGATTCAAGTTTTCGGGAAGCCTTTTCAATCCCTGGAGCAATACGTATTCGGCGCTGTCGAAAAGTCCCAGGTATTCATAGGCGACGGACCAGTACTGGTAAACCTCCTCCTCATTGCCCTCATCGCATCCAAGGTCTACCAAGTTCTCATAGACCCGGACCGTGGAATTCCAGTCCTTGTTCTTATAGTACTCTGCCGCACTGCTCAGAAGCTGGAGGCAGCGGATATCGTCTGCTCTCGGTTTTGTTTCCTCCACCGGGGGCAGTGCCCTGTCCCCTTCGGGCGACGGTGGAACGCAGCCCGTTACCAGGAAAGCGACGAGCACCGCCGCAGCCCCTATGGCCCCCCGAAATTTCGTTATCAACACGCCTGATCTCATCTCATCTCCTTTTGCGCTTCACCAACCACACATCGCCCAGGGTCAGCCCGATGGTGAGTTGACGCAGAATCTCTATGTCGTCAGAAAGAAAACCCTGTCTTGAGGAGAATCGGAAGGCCAGATCAATCTGATTACCGGTGAAGCCAAAGGGGATGCCAAGACCCAAACCCAATCCTCTCTCCTGGAGCGCATCTGTCCGTCGAGAAATGTAATGTTG
>JBHIAI010000072.1:0-9025 GCA_046861655.1 Fidelibacterota bacterium
TCGATCAGCTCATTCCTGCCGGAAAACTGGCGGGACACAGAATCCCTTTCGGTAAGGAGGGTTCGTACGGCCGCCGGGCTCGACACCCTCCGCGGTTCCGTTCGCCGGAGAGCTTCATGGTCAACCGTATCCAGATCAAAGTACCTGCCTTCCCAGGCGGATACCTCTACGAGTGAAAAGTTTTCACTCACCAGTACTCCTGTGAGGACAGTGATGAAGAGACAGTCCTTGAACAGGGTAACCGCCTGATGTAAGGGTGTAACCATAACACTCTTTGACATGTTGAATCCCTATGAACCCTCTCCAGGGTACAGCAGTTCCGCTTACCTTAGCCGAGGTAGGAGGCTAAGCTTCGTCCCGCGCAAAAAACGCCGCAACTCTCGCAGACATAAACAAAAACGGTGTCCCTATTCGGCTGGCTGGGTCTTCAACACTGCCTGGGCGTATGAAATGTCCAGTGCCTCCGCCAGCTTCCTCCTATTATTCTCGTGCTTTTCCAGGAGATAAGGGAACAGGTCTTCCTCGAACTTTCTGTTTGCCCTACGCCAGGATAGTCCGGCCAGGGCTTCAACGTATTGAGTAAAATGGGGGTTCAAATAAAGGGGGTCCTTCCCGGTGGAGCCCCGCTTTAGCCCCAGCTTCTTCTGATACAGGAAATAAGTTCGAGGAGTTATCTCAAGTCTTTCGCAGAGTTCACGGGCATTCTCCGTTCGTTCAAGATGCAGGGTCAGCAGGCTCTTCCGGAAAACATCCCGAATCTCATTCAGCGATCTGTTGGTTGAGAATCCAAAGATTTCATCTCTCACATCCACGTGGGGAACCCTCTGACTTCTCTTCAGCAGGTTCACGTATGCTTTCAGAATCTTTTTCCTGTAACCCATGACGGGGAGACCCATCTCCACTTCCTTCATCACGTGCTCATAGCCCAAGGAGTAGAAATGGTTCGCAAGACCCGTTATTCCCAGTTTCTCATGACTGAGCCCGAGCTTGTAATAGTCCTCCACCGCCAGGTCCCACATTTCATACTGGGTGGTTAATTGAAGGGACTGACTGTGAAAGTGAATTGCTTCCCGGAAATTATTTCTGCTGAACTCCAGGACTCCAAGGTTCTGCAGGGCTAGGGCCATTTCGTACGGCCATAGATCTTTCTTGATCAAGCCCAGAAACAGTGACCTGGCCTGTTCGATTCTTCCCTGCAGGTACCACGTCCACCCCCTGTCATTCATGATTTCATACTGAATATGAAGCGCGTCCATCTCAACCGCAACCTCCATGGCTTCATTGTAATGAGAATCCGCTTTGTCAAAGTCCTGAAGATCCCCGGCAGTGGAACAAATATCGCCCATATGCCTTTTCATTCTGGCATATTGCACCAGATCATTCTTGATTTTGTAATGACTGGCAATGTCCTCCAACATCTTCATGGCCAGCTCCGGGCTGGCGTATTTGTAACACAGTGCTTTCTGCCATCTAAGCTGCCACACCAGACCTTCGTTTTTGCAGCTCTCAAGAGCCTCATCAATCACGGTCACGGCCTTACTTGCATATCCCAGCTTTCGCAACAGGCTGGACATTTCCGAGAAAACATAGGCTACCGCTTCCGGATTGCTGGCCAGTTCAAGTGCCCGGTGAAAAGCGGTGGAAGCCTTAGAGTAGTTGCCAATATAGGTCTGCACGCCTCCGATTCCCGCCATGACCATGGCCTTTAACTCAAGATTATCGATGGCCTCGATGGTCTCCAAATTCCTAAGTGCAGCTTCTCCGGATGCTATCTTGAGGTTACCAATCCCTAGGAGCATATCCGTGAACTGATCGGCGTTGATGTTATCTCCAAGCTCACGATCGGGCACCCGGCCGGGCGGACGCGGTATGAGCTCAACGATTTCGCTAGAAATGGATTCCATCATTTTCAATTCTCATTGAACCCCGAGTGAATATCCAGTTGAACATATGTGGACAAATCCCCCGCACCATTTCCACGAATGCGTACCACGTCGCACGCAACGCTGCCGTCCTCAGTGATCTCGATCCAGCGATCCTTACCAAGCCGGTAGTAAATGCCATCCGGATCGGAGACGTGAACCTCCCCGGCACTTAGAAGAATATAGTCGTGTGGACCTTTCGCTTCTAGGGTGTACGCTCGTTGCTTTTCATTCCAAATACTACACCCCCCGTACAATACGTCCCCCTCCTTTGCTTCGGTAACGTCCTCTGACCCGCATTTGTAATAGGTTCCGTTGGGGGCAAACAGAATCTCTGCTGCAAGCCGATGCCTGGACACAATGCCCGGAAGCGTTCCTGCCGTTACCATCGGATCGGAAGGAAGGTTTGGATTGGTCACGCCACGGTCTGAACATGCGGAAAGCCACAGCAGGGCGGCCGAGATCGCTAGGACTGTTTTTGCCTTCATGAGTTGCTCCTTTCCCTCTCGTCATAATAGTAATACAAAAATCGTTGGAGGTCAAGAGATATTTTGCGAAACAGGTAGAACTTCACTTCAGTCTATCTTAATTCTTTTCATCATTCTCCCAAACCGTGTGATACCACAGATCACCTGCGGGTGAAGTTCCTTCGATTTTCGTCGGGACCCTTTGTTGAGAACGTCGTTGGGGCGAATTCACCCAAGTATCTTGGACTGTTGGGCAACATCAGTCCTCTGGGGGAAATCCTTGATAAAGGATTTATGATTCGTAAATCTCTCACCGAAACAAAAACTTCCCCGGTGGCGTCGTCCTCTCGGGGAATTCTATGAGTCCGCGGGATTTCCTAAGCGGTATAGATTAGTCGTCCTCTATTTCAACGATCTTAAGTCCCCCTAATCCCCCGGCAACGATTAGGTATTTCCCCTTATACGTAACATGGTTAACAGACTGAAGGTCATCAAACCGTAGTTTCCCGAGAACCGTAATCTCCTGCTGTTCCTCGCTCCCGGTCTTGTCAAATTCCTCGCTTCCCTGGGCCACGTACACTCCCGCTTCCCCATTTGAGATGAATAGAAGATCATCGTCAACACTCACCGCGTTGGTCACGACGACTGACTCGTCCAGTCCCAGGGCATCTGGATCCGGACGGGGTATGTTTCCGACGACGCTGCCCGTGACGACACTCAGAATCTGGACACCGCCCGATCCTCCGGCGACAAACGCCTTCCCTCCCAGGATTTCCACCGTCGACTTGGATTCGGCAACGTCTGCTCCGTTGAAAGAATAGGTTCCCAGAGGGGTCAGATCGTTTTCGTCAAAGACGGACAGTTGACCCGGTGTGCCCTGGACCACAACAACTTTGTCATCTTCCACGTCGACCCATCGAGCATCGTGCAACGGAATCGCGGATATGGGATCCAGAGAGGATGGGTCGAACGTGCCCAGGCCCCCGTCATCACCCGACGTCGCGTAGATAACATCTTCTGTCGCCTCAATGCACGTTCCGGCAAAACTCGCTAGGGGGATCCGTTCGTTTCCTTCGAGGATTAGTTTATCGCCGGTCAACCGGATGACTTCAAGCACGGCCGGATTTGAAAATGCAGGGTCCCCCGTTGCCGTGGCAGCGTACACGTTTCCCGCATCGAAAGAAACTGAATGGATGTCCGTATCGTTGAAAAGGGCCTCCGAAGTGAGTTTAGGTGTTTTCTTCTTGGAAATATTGAACACATCGATAGCTCCGAGATACGGTTCACCACGCATGTTATAGCTGATGATTGCCCGGTTTCCCTTTATGACGACGGAGGTGGCCTGCAGCACCTGGCCATCAATGGAAGGAGGCGTAACCTCTGCCACAAGCTTCAGCGAGAAGTCCTGGGAGGCCACCCGTTTTGCAAGTGGACGGGTTCCGGCGGAGTCAACCGTTACCTCCTGCTCGGTGTAATACTGCACCCTGTCTTCGAGTCTTCCTTCATCATTCGTGATTGCGATTCTGTCGTTGGATTGGTCGCCGGGTCCCAAGATGTCCTCATTCCCACAGGAAAGAAAGAGGCCGCAAACCATCGTCACGGAGACTACTGTGAGAATCGGACCGGATTCTCTCATCAAAGTGGATCCATCCTCCCCGGCATGATACGAAACACGGAGCATAGGCGAAAGAGTTTCCGTGAACGGGACTTCCCTAGTGTGCCGTTAAACCGTGGTTCTAATGTGCCGTATCTTCCGAACCCAAATGAACACAATTCGTGTCGCCGGCAACCAGAACAACGTAACCCAGAGCATGGCGATAAAGCTATCCGAAAGTTCAACCTGGGCTACCCACATCAGAACGTGCCTCACGAAATCCAGCATGGCCGACATTCTCCTTTACGTCTGTCGTTTCCTCAGTGTCCAGGCTAAAGGTATCCTCAGCCATGAGCCCTTCCAGTGACACCCGTCACCGACCGGGAAGTTTTGTGACGGGAATCACCGGACCGATGTGAGATGAATCACCAACGGTGTTTTATCCCAAGAGAAACATTCCGGCTCTCGTAGCCGCTGTTTCTTTCATAAACGGCTGAAACGGCGACACCAATCCTCTTCGTAAGAAAGGTCTCCCCTCTAACGGAAACGAGCAGACTTTCCCCGCCGAAAGCTTCACTCTCAAGGGAGGAACCTACCTCCCTCCCTAGCCCTATTCCCATTTCGACAAAATCATCGACTGTGTCCAAATAGAGACGGCCGAACCCCTGCACTGAAAGGGTGGATCCACTGGCTTTGGGCACGAGAGTTGCTCTTCCTCTCAGGTACAGGGCACCGACATATTTTGCCAGTGATCCTCCCCAAATCGACACAGGATTACCAGTCCACCGCATATTCCGGTACGAAATCGATAACTCCCAGCCGTTTCCCACGCCCTGGAATATTTCACCAGAGAACACAAGACGGGGAAGAAACCCCGGCCGGGTGGACGTTTCCACATAGAAATTGCCGTAGGAGCGCCGCCACAGATCCAGGTAGCTGTCCAGAGCGATCAAGTCATCCCACTGCGAAAAACGCACAGTCCTGAGAACGACGAACCTGACAGAACCCTTTGGTATATCTCTCCGGATGGACGGCGCATACGTATGCCAGCTCGGACGGTCCTGCGTGAAAGACTGGAAGGTATACAGAAATGTCCCTTCCCATGGTGTCGCACCGACAATCCTGTTCAATGTACGGAGCAATCGGTCGATCTCTTCCTTGTTGCCCCCTTTCTCCTGGGCGATTCGAAGATTCTTTCTTGCTTTCTGGAATCGTCTTTCCGACCGGTTTACCTTCGCCAGGGCCAAATAGGGACCGGGATCGTCGGGCAGTTCCTCCATCCATCTTGAAAGGGTTCCCCTCGCCTTTTGCAAATCACCGGACCAGACGTACAGATTGCCCAGGGCGGACCATGCGTCTGAGTAGGAGGGATAGCGTTCTACGACACTCACAAGATCCCTTTCCGCCTCAGCAAACCGCTTTTCCCACGCCAGGGTTCTACCCCGTCCCAGGAGGGCATCGGGATCACCGGGATACAATGAGAGCAGGCGGGTGTAGGTTTCAAGGGCCTGGGTTGATTCCCCTGAGTAAGCCAGGCTTCTGGCGATGCCCATAAGAGCCGGGTAGGAGGTGGAGTCTTTCTCCAGGTATTCCGAATAGACCCGGAGGGCGGTGGCGTAGTCCCCTGCTGACAACGCCGAATCCGCAGTGGCGATCTGTGTCGGTGGATAAGAGGCCGCAGCGGCTGCAGTACACACAAGGAAACCGGAAAGAATCTGCTTCATCCCGGCGGTTCCGAGTTGAATCCCTTGCGTTCCATTTTTCCCCATCCCTGAACATGCCGGATTCCAGATACAAGACCTCTCAGACGCCAGAACACGGTGAGCTGTCTGTAGCCGAAATTCTCAACAAAAGCGAGGAGAAACATCTTCAATAAATCACGCAGGCGTGGATACCGCCGGAGAGTCAGCTCCTCCAGTCCAACGGCAGCCACCGAAAGGGCCACCCCGAACACGATGGCCAGGGAAAAGAAGGCCCCGATATAGGCCGGGGAGGCCATGTCCATCCCGATGGCCAGGGCCACGGCCAGATAGCCGGGGACTTCCAGCAGTGGACCCCCCAATTCGAAGAGAAGAAAATAGGGAAAGGCTAGCAAGCCTATTCTCCCATAGCGCGGGTTCAGGAACATATTCATATTTCGGGACAGAACTTCATACATGCCCCGCTGCCACCGGTCCCTCTGTCGACCCAGGCTCTTCAGCGTTTCCGGACACTCTGTCCATCCCACCGGATCGGAGATGAACGTGATGCGGTAGGGAATGTTATTCTCGCGGCAGTGGCGATGCAGCCGAACCACCAGCTCCATATCTTCACCCACCGTATCCGTGGCATATCCTCCCACCTTGACCACAAAGGACCGTCTGAATATTCCGAAGGCACCGGAAATGATGAGAAGGGAGTCCATGGCTTCCCATCCCATCCGTCCGGACAGGAATGCCCTCAGGTATTCCATAACCTGAAACTGGGCTAGAAGATTCCTGGGCAGATGGACCTCCTTGACCGTTCCACCCTCCACCACACAGCCGTTTACGATCCGGATGATCCCCCCGGCGGCAATGACTTTCTCATCTTCAAGAAAGGGGCGAACAATACGGATAAGGGCATCCGATTCCAGGAGGGTGTCGGCGTCAATCTGGCAGACCAGAGGGGTCCGGCAGTAGTTCATCGCCGCATTGATGGCATCCGATTTTCCCCCGTTTTCCTTGTCCACCACCAGAAGGTGGGCGTAGCGCCGGCTCCAGTAAACCTCCCGGATTTCTGCCGTGGCAAGTTCCGCCGTGGGGTACCGGGCGACCGGAGCCAGATCGAAGGCCTCTTTCAGGACTTGCAGAGTGTTGTCAGTGGAACCGTCGTTCACCACGATCACCTCGTACTCCGGGTATTTCATGGTAAGGAGGGCTCGCGTGGCGGCCACACAGTCTTTCTCTTCGTTGTACGCCGGGGCGATGATGGTGACGGGAGGAGCTCCCGCGGATATGATAAGGTCCTCAATATCGAGAGCCTTCAGGCGTCTGACGTAGGTCTTCAGGCTTTTGAAGGCAAACAGGTTCGTGGTCAGATAAATCAGATTGATGAGGAAGAAATAGACCAAAACCAGCCAGTTGAAGGCCGTCAGAAGGATACCGCCGATCTGCATCATTACCGCATCTTTTCAGAGAGAATCTGTTTGGCGAGGTCGGCTCTGGGATGATCTGTGAGAGCAATATCCCTCAGGATATCCAGGGCACCGCTCTCCTTGAGACCCTGGGCCGCCTGGATGGCCACCCAGGAAGAGGAATCTTTCAGGGCGGATTCAATAAGCTCCCTTTCTTTGAATGGGGCCAGCCGGCTTATGGCCCGAACAGCATGGGCCCGGATGACGAAGTCGGAGGAGTCACACAGGGGCCGTATGGACGGAACGTGTTCTTCGCGGCCCAGCCGCGCCAGGATGCGTAAACAAGCGGCCGCCAGTTCCCTATCCTGTTCAGACTGAATAAGGGTGGCTGCAAGATCGGCAGCTTGAAGATCATTCAATTGAATGAGGGCATCGGCACAGACCGTCCGGACCCATGGCGGTTGACTCGGGTCCCTCAGCGCTCCCCTGAGGGCCGGGGAGGCGTCAGGACCCACGGAGGCAAGCATGGACGCCAGAAAATTGCGGCTCCAGGAAGAGAAGCGGTGCATCTTCTTGATGACATCTTCCGTAAACCGGGGATGTTCCCGTCGCATAAGGCTTCGAGCGGCAATCATGGCCACCAGTGGAGAAGGGTCCTCAAGAGCTTCTATGATCACGTCGTGATAGTCATTAAACCCGAGAAGGTTCAGAGTCTGAACAGCCCTGGCCCTCTGTTCCGGGTCTCCCCTTGCCACAGAGTTCTTCACCGGTGCAAGATAGGGTCGAACGGTCTCAGAAAGCAGGTCCCTTTCACCTCCCCTGACGCGCCGGGCGTAACGCTCGACGAAATCGACAAAGTAGAGACCTTCACCTTCGTCCACCACCTCCCTCATATCCCCGGGAGGTTTTGATCCCGACAGAACCGCCAACAGATGGGGTTCCCATCTCGCTTCCAGCCGCTTCCAGGTTTGGCCTTTCAGGTAGTTCCTGTACCGGAGCAGGAGGGTATAACCGGCCAGAGCCAGGGTGGAAAGAAATATGAGCCCCGTGGTGAAAATCAGAACATAAAGGATTGTGCTTCCCGTGATCAATCCTGGGAAGCCCCTTTTCCTACGGACAGCAACCTGTAGACCCGGGCCAGTAGTTCCACCACCGAGAACGGTTTCAGGACGTAGTCGTCGGCCCCCAGCTTAAACCCCCGGACGATGTCCTGTTCTCTCCCCATGGAGGTCAACATGATGATGGGAGTCCGGGCATAGGGGGGAAGCATTCTCAACCTTCTCAACAGTTCGAATCCGTCCATTCCGGGCATTTTCACATCCAGAATAGCGAGATCCGCCATGATCTCCTCCGCGTTCTCCAGAGCTGAAATTCCGTCAGGAAAACTGTGGACCACCAGTCCCTCCTTTTCAAGACGGTGTCTTACGATATTCACGATGAGTTTGTCATCATCGGCCAGAAGAATCTTTTCCCTGGCGCTGTCCGTCCCGACTTCGGGAGAAGCCACGCGGTTCCCACCGTCCGATTTCGCCCGGTACAAAAGCCCCTCCGCCTCAGAGATGGCATCTTCCATGGGAGCCTTCTGGTGTACTCTCAAAACCCCGGCGGAAAATGTCACAAAGAACGGTTTTCCTTCGGCAGGTGTGAATCGTTCTTCAGAGACGGCCAGAAGGACCTTCTCCGTGGCCCGCACGCCGCCGGAAATATCCGTGTTAGGGAGAAGGACCACAAATTTCTCTCCCCCCCACCGGCAGACAGAATCGTAACGTCTTAAGGAGCGGCTCATGACGAAAGCTACCCGCTTAAGGACTTCGTCTCCCATGGTCCGGCCGTAGGTATCATTCACCGACTTGAAATTGTCCAGGTCAATCATAGCGATACACAGGGGGGCCCCTACGCGGTTGGCAAAGGATCTCATTCGCTCGAAAATGGCCCCAAAGGCGGCACG
>JBHIAI010000073.1:0-9018 GCA_046861655.1 Fidelibacterota bacterium
CGCGGGCCATATTGTGGGGGCTACCCCGTGGAACCAACCGGTGATGCTGATGGTGGGGGTGGGTTCCGCCGCCGTGGTTCTTGCGCCTGTTCTGGTTCTGATCGAAAAAGCCTACGGGATCGGCATTCCTACGCCGGAACATCCGAACCCCCTGGCAGCCCCCCAGGCCACACTCATGGCCTCTGTGGCCGAGGGAGTGTTTTCCAGGGACCTTCCCTGGAGAATGATCATCATCGGCATGATCCTTGCGATCGCGGTCATCTCTCTCGACAGAATTCAAGAAAGAAAAGGAGCGCTCTTCAGGCTACCCGTTCTGGCTGTTGCTGTGGGAGTCTATCTCCCCTTCGAACTCTCGGTCCCCATTTTTGCGGGAGGCATGGTGAACTGGATGGTGAACCGGAACAAACAGCGCCCGGAGAAGGCTAAGACCGAAATTCAAGAAAACCGGGGCCTCCTCTTCGCATCTGGACTCATAACCGGAGAGGCCATCGTGGGCATTCTCATGGCCATTCCCATCGTTGTGGCCGGCGACCGGAATGTGTTGGCCGTCGTGGAGGAGCCTCTGGGAACACTGCCTGGAATCGTTCTCCTCCTCACTGTGGTGGTTCTCCTGTATAAAGTGGCGAGCAAGAATGCGAAAGCATCCTGACATTACCCGGGAAGTCCTTCAACGCCTGCCTAAGGTGGAACTTCATTGCCATCTGGACGGTTCCCTTCGTATTTCCTCCATCATTGATCTTGCCCGGAAGAACCGGGTATCTCTGCCCACAACCGATCCCGATAGATTGAGGAAAATTCTTACCGTAGGAAAGAAGCGGGCTTCCCTCGAGGAGTACCTGACGCGGTTCAAGATAACCCTTTCGGTCCTGCAGACCCCGGGCAGCCTCCGGCGGGCGGCTTTTGAGCTTGCTCAGGACGCCGCAGAGGAAAATGTCCGGTATATGGAAGTGAGGTACTCACCCACCCTTCACACGGAGAAGGGAATGACACCTCAAGATACGGTAAAGGCGGTGAGAGAAGGTCTCCGCAGGGCTGAAAAGGAGTTCCATATCCGCTGCGGAATCATTATCTGCGGCATCCGGAATATCAGCCCGGAAACTTCCCTTCAGCTGGCCGATATCGCCGTCCAGTTCAAGAACCATGGTGTGGTAGGCTTCGACTTGGCGGGCATTGAGGAAAACTTCCCGGCCAAACATCACAGGGAAGCCTTCTATATGATCTTGAATAACAACATCAACGCTACCATCCATGCGGGCGAGGCTTTCGGACCCGAATCCATACACCAGGCCATCCACTACTGCGGTGCCCATCGCATCGGTCACGGAACTCGACTGAAAGAGGATCCAGGCCTCATGCAGTACGTCAATGACCACCGGATTACCCTGGAATCTTGTCTCACCAGCAACTACCATACCCGCAGCGTCCGCAGCCTTACCTACCACCCCGCGCGAACCTACTACAACCAGGGGCTGAGGGTCACCCTCAACACCGATAACCGACTCATTTCCAGCACCACTCTCACCGATGAATTCCTTCTGGCCCACCGTCTCTTCGATTTCAATCTGTACGATTTCCGGGAAGTGACCATCGTGGCCATGAAGAGCGCGTTCCTCCACCATGATGAACGGACCCGTTTCATCCGTATGATCGCCGATGAACTTGAGGGGGAGTTTGGCCTCATACCGGAGTATTTTCCCCGGCACCTGACCACAAGAGTTTAGACCACGGACCCTGTTACTGCCGTATGACTGCGATCTTGGTCACGTGTGTCTCGCCAGATCCCGAGTAGATGGCCACCAGGTAGACCCCCGTGCCTACGTAGTCCCCTTTATCGGTTCGACCGTCCCAAAACGCCTGGTACCCTTTTACCGAGGGGGACGTGGATTGAATATCCTTCAGGACCCTGCCGGTGAGCGTCATGATTTTGATGGAGGAATTGTCGATCAAGCCATCGATGACCATGGGATCAGGACTGGGAATGCGGAAGGGACTGGGAAAGGTGGTAACGGTCTCGAACGTTTTCCGCTGGCTGGCGAAGGGAATACGCAGGGCGTTGATGCCCTTAGACGTGGCAATATAGGCAATACCCCTCTCATTATCGAAATCGATGGCCGAAACTTCATCGGAGAGAAGGGGGCTCGTGGCATGACGGAATCCGTTCCAGTCGGGCCAGGGGGTGGAGTTCGCCAGGAGGACGTAAACACCCCCCGTAACAGAAGCGATCCAGACGTTTCCTCTCGAATCCATTCTCACCTTGGATCCTTCAGGCAATGGAACCCCCGCAAAATAGGTAAAGGAATAGTGTCTTATCTCGGTATATTCCGGATTGAAGCTAATACTCTGGAGTCCCGCCGACGTGAGAATCCACGCCACACCCGGGACCTGGCTGTCCAATGACCAGATAGTTGAGGATGCCAGGCCGTCCTCTTCCAGGAAGCTGTTCCATTGAACCGAAAGAGGGGTTTCATCCAGATCCACCGTGGCCACAAACAGTCCTCCCGAGTGCCTATGATCCTGATTTCCTCCCACCAGTACCCGGCCGTTGTCCAGGACCAGGATACCGGTGGGATTATGGAGTTTCCGCGACGCAGGCAGGTCCGTCTGGGGGATGTGGTGCCAGGATCCGTCGGGCATCACGACGTCAATTTTCTTGTTCAGATCCCGGGCAGCAAAATTAGAGACCCAGAGGTTGTCCTCCCTGTCCACAGCCAGTCCTCGAACGTTCATGTACCCTTTTTCATCCCAGCTGTTCAGTCTATCACCGGTGGTATCATAAACGGAATAGTCCCAGGGCCTGTTCAGATCGAAGCTCACGATTCCCCCTCCTATGTGATCCCCGTGTTCGTTTGTATCGGGGAGAACACCCTGCAAGGAGAAGAAGATTCGGTCTTGCCGCTGGATTACGGACCACACCCTGCTGCTTTTGACCTGAGCCGTATCCGCCACAAAGGATGAGAAATCACCGGGCTCGTACACGTAAATGGCCGATTTGGATCTTGATGGAACAAAATTGTACCAGCCGTAGTCAGTCAGAATGGACACCCCGTCCTTGCCTGCCGCCACCAAACGTCCGTCGTCCAGAACGGCGAGAGCGGTGTACACATTGCTCACAGGAGAATTGGGCGTATGCCAGGTAAAAGCCTCCAGGGCAGGATTCCAGAGGCCGATTCCAAGATCGGTAGACACCAGCAGATTCCCATCACTCAGGAGGGTGATGCTGTTTGGAACGGGTCGGAGTGTCCACTCCTCATCCGGGGATCCGGATGGGCCGAATTGAACCAGTGTTTTCCGGCTCGACCTGATTCCGTAGAGAATCCCGTTTCCATCACGGATGATGTCTCTCAGATCCGATAGGCGACCGCTCACCTGACGGAGAATCCCCGCGTCAAGGGTCCATACCCTGCCATCAGACACGATCAACAATTCGCTTCCCGATTTCCTCAGCCGGGTCACGGAGTTTCCCTCCAACCCGGACAGGTCGTCCCAGTTCTGGGGATAGTTCAGGATGTACTTCCGGTAATCCCCCACCCGAAGCCCCGACTCCGTGGCCGCAAACAGGGAATCCCCACGGATTTCAACGTCGTAAATTGAGCTTAGGATGTTGTCGGACGGACGGTAAACCTGCCGGTACTGAAACCGATCGTCTTCCCAGATGAATTCGAGAATTCCCCAGTTCAGGTTCTGGGAGAAACTGACAAAAACCGCCGAATCCGAAACGGCAATATCGGAGATCTCTGATAGATCGAAATCGAATGTCTCCACGGTCTGTCTGGACCTGAGATCGTAGACCTGGACGATTCCGATGGGAGCCGAACTGCCCATCCACAGGTACCCCTTTCTGTCCACGGCAAGGGGACCCAGGTCGGTCTCAACCAATCCATCAATGTTCGTCAGAGTTTCGAACTCACCCGTCTCCAAGTCCAGGATGAGGAGACCTCCCGAGGTGGTGCAAACCGCCTTCCCTTCGAATTCCACTGCGCTCCGAACCCGGATCACGGATGTGAGGGATTGCCAGTCACCGATGCGGCTCTGGCCCGCCACCCAGAGGGGAAAGATGAGAAGGATCCAGGCCGGAAAGGATAGCCGGATCGTCACGTTCAAAGGACCTGGATTGGAACAGGAACGAAGCAGGTAACCAGGATGCCCAGGCAAGCAAGTCCAATCCTTCTGTCCCGGTCCGTGATGGGAGAGCGAAGATCGATGATAGGAGGATGCCTCCAGGTTCCCATGAGAAGAAAGATGAGAACAGCCCAGATCCACCAGTGGGAGGAGACAAATCCCAGGGGTACCATCAGGAGGAAGACCCATTTGGCCATCTTATTATGTTTCTCGCCCAGAAGGGCATAAGCGATATGCCCTCCGTCGAGCTGTCCCAGGGGCAGCAGGTTCAGCATGGTCACCAGAAACCCGATCCACCCTGCGAAAATCAGGGGAAAATGGTAGACCTCATCCATGGGTATGGTCACGTTAAACAGACCGGAGAGAAAGGAGAATAGAAGAGAGGTTCCCATGACCAGCTGGATTCCCTGCCCGGGGGATTCTTCCAGCCTCATGAGATGGTGTACCTCCTCAATGCGGTCGAAGACCGCCTGCTGTCCGGGGATAGAAGCGAATCCCAGAATGATGATGGCCACACTCACCACGAACCCGGCGATGGGACCTGCGGCCCCGATTTCCAGGAGGGCCCTACGAGTCTGGATCCGGCTCTTGATGCGGATAAAAGCACCGAATGTACCGATGAGAAGAAGAATAGGGGGAGCAGGCAGGAAATACGGAAGGGTCGTGTCAACTCGGTGTCTTCGAGCATAGAAGTAATGACCGAATTCGTGGGTGCCCAGGATGAAGAGGAGGGCCAGGGAATAGGGTATCCCTTTCACCATATCCCCGATATGAACAAAGGGCCTTCCGCCCTG
Source organism: Fidelibacterota bacterium (assembly GCA_046861655.1). Classification (GTDB taxonomy): domain Bacteria; phylum Fidelibacterota; class Marinisomatia; order Marinisomatales; family S15-B10; genus JBHIAI01. The sequence goes on from JBHIAI010000073.1 coordinate 4,914, forward strand.
CAGTGCGGAACCGGCCAGAGTGGTGGTGATCAACGTCAATCCCAACAGAACGAGATGGATGGTGGGGATAACGATCGGAGGCTTTTCATCCGATCCGGGCGGGATTTCCTTGAATTCAGTTTCAGTCATCCTGTGGAATCCTCGTGTCCGGGTTGGCTTGATTTGAACGGGTTGGTGGAATAAATTGGCCCCGTGATTCGAATGTGGTTTCTTTCACTCTTGGTCGCTGCTTCTCAGGCCGCTGCCCAAACCCGCCCTTTGTTCGAAGTCGACGTTCGCGTTCGGGTGGTGAGCGATACGCTGGTGTACGTAGTCGTCCAGATCGATAATCTTTCAGGACGAACCGTGACGGAACTAGAAGGCTTTCTGTCAGAAATAAACTCCACGTCGGACATCGTATCGGAAGAGAGGATCGTACACGTACACGGCTACGACTCTTCTCTCAGGGATGGTCACACCGTCGTTCGCGGTATTACCTACCCTTTCGATTCTTCTCAGGCCCGCCGCTATCGATACCATTTCAGTCACATCAAATTCAGAAATGATCCTCGGGTGTTCGTTTACGATCGGGCGGCTGGTTTGATCCGGATTGAATAGCCCGAAGTTTGTCCCGCTTTTCCTTCATCAGGCGGACCATATCCTCCTTTTGAAGCTCGAGGGTGAGCCTGTTGATCCATTCCTTGCTCTTTTTCGTGTAGGCCTCGATCATCTCTGTGGACTGACCCTGCCCCCTCATATTCACGATGATCACCGCTGAGGCTATGGGGACATACTGATTCAGGGGATCATAGTAGAAGTTGTCAAGACTGCGGACCAATTCCGAGGTGGTGAGATAATCGGTGATCTCCCCCGCGAACAGGGAATCGGCCAGGGTGGAATCGGCGGGCCAGACCCGAAGAAAATCGTAGAGCCTCCCATCAAGGAGACCGTTGACATAGGCAGCCCTGGCACCGGGGTCGGAATGAAGTCTCTGCCAGTCGCGACCGTCCCAGAACAGCTTTCTGTCCTGCGCGCTGACCGTCGAACCGATCAGTAGAAGGATGACCAGAATCTGCATCAGGTGGCAGACTCCGGCATTCTATTTCCCGTGACCCAGGTTATCGTACCAAATTTGCGGGAACGCGTGAGAATCGAACTCACCTCCCGGCTCGACACCGGGACAGCGGTTTTGAAGACCGTGGCGGGCACCAGCCTCGCAATCATTCCCAGTGGGAGCGCAGGGTTCGAACCCCACACTCCTAATATTTCTCCGGTCTTTCCAGGACCAGAAACGCAAACCCCAGGGAAGACTTCACCTTTTCTCCCACCTTCTCAGCCTCACGCCTGCTGGCGTATCGCACAATCTGAACCGCGTGGAGCTCCCGTCCTCGGACGGTAAGGGGCCATACTTCAACATCGTATCCCCTCTGTTCCAAAACCATCTTCTGTCTCAGGGCGTTCTCTATGGATCCGTAAGCCCCAACCTGCACCACATAGGGCCGGGGAGGCGACGGTCGGGGCGGTTCAGATTCTTTGGGTTCCGCCTGGACTGCTCCGGGCTGGGGCCGGGGAGGACCGGCAATGGATTCAAGGTCCGGCTGTGTCATACCTTCGGTGAGAGGTGCCACGGGAGACTCGGTCAGTGGACGACTTACCACAGGCCTGTCGCTTTCGAAGGTGTAGTCAAGCTGAAGGGAAGGAAACTTTCTTCCGTAAAACTCGAGATAGTAATCGATGCTGTCCCGCTCACCGATGGCCAGGAGGGAACTCACCTGAAGATCCACCGCCCTCTGGATGTGTTCAGACCGGGGAAACAGCCTGGTGAACTTGGCCAATTCGCGGCTCGCCTGGGTATACAGCCCCCTGGCGTAAAGATATTCACCGATTCTTACGGCGGCATCGTCTGCATAAGGACTGGAAGGGTGGTTCTGGACCAGTTTCCTGTAGGCCAGAACCGCTTCTTCAGCCCTCTGTGTCGTCACCGCATCAAGATACATGACACCGGCATTGTCGGGATACTGCTGGAGAAGTCCGGGTATCTCCTGTCTTACCTCCTCAATCCTACCTTGTTCCACCAGGCGAAAGAAAGAACTGAGATCCTGACTGGACAACGCAGAGACTCCCACAAGGATCGCAGGCCAAACGGATCTTAGCGTCCCGGTCATGTACGGGTCCCGTACTCAGGCCGGGCGAACGGTGGAGTCTCCGCCTGTATGAATCAACTTCAAGATTTCGTCTACCTCCTTGGAAAGCTGTTCCTGGTCGATCTTGTGCAGGAGAACCTTGAGGCGTACGAGCCTGGCAGGAATGGATTTCTCATTCTTTTCCACGATCTTCTCCAAGAGATTGACGGCCTGATCGATTTCGCCTTTGGCCGCAAGGACATCAACAAGACCGGCAACAGCTTCCAGGTTGCTGGGATCCCTGGTTACCAGCTTCCGGTAGAATTCCTCCATTTCGCCGAACCTGCCCAGTTCGTACAGGGCCTTTTCCAGTCTGTCGAAGACTTGCTTTCCTGATCCCGGGGAGAGCTCCGCGAATATCATCCAGTTTTCCACCGCTTTCTCAAGGTCGTTCTGCCGTTGGAAGAGATTGCCAAGATACAGGTACGGATCGGCGAAGGTCTTATCCAGTTTTGTCGCTTTGAGGAAATAGTCCCGGGCGTCACCGTAGTGACCCTGTTCCTTTCTCACCCTTCCTTCCATCATTCGGCAGTACGCGTGACGACGGGAAAGATCCTCTCCGGTAATCTTTTCCAGCTTTCCCAGGTACTGCCGTGCCTGAGACCATCGATTCCCTTGTTCACAGATCTTTACCAGAAACTCCGCCGCCCACCGGTTCTTCCTGTCCGTTTTGAGCACTTCGTTGGCATTTTCTTCAGCCCGGGAGAGACGTCCCTGGTCATAATAGTCCCTGGCCAGGCTGGAGTGAATCTCCACCTTCTGGGCCGTGCTGAGACTCCGTCTGAACTTGAGGCTCTGGTGGATCTTGACCGCCTGCTCCGCCTTTCCGCTCTGCCTCAAGATGTCCCCCATTTTCACGTAAGCGCGAATATGACTGGTATCTGTTTCCACGAGTTTTCTCAATCGGACAAATGCTCCATCCGTGTCACCCCGGAGAAGGCATTCCAGTGCGTCCGTGTACAGGGATGATCCTTCCTGTTTTTGAGGGAACAGACGCCTCCGCCAGTCCAACTACTCTTCTCCGTCGGCGATCTCGGAAAGGCCCTCGTCAATAGCGATGTTTCTAAGAGTGTTCAGCTCAGAGGAAAGTCTTTTGTTCTCGGCCCGGTAAGCCCGCGATTCCGCCTTGCTGGCAAAAATGCTGGAGAGGGCAATGACAAACCCCACGATAATCCCCACGGCAATCGTGACGATCATGACCACAGCCAGAGGGATGCTTTCAAACTGGGTCGTTACAAGATCAACGGTTACAGGGGCAGTATTCTTGATCAGAACGAGCAGAATACCGAGAAGGACAAAGAGGGCGAATAAGACCTTAGCTAACCGCAACGGCTGGCTCACGATCTTTCGCTAACGTTCCAAGGAGACTCACCCCCTGGGCGTCCATGATTCGGACCTCCACAAGTTCCTTCACTGAAACCCTCCCCCTGGGAAATATCACCCACTTATTCGTGTCCGTTCTTCCCGCCCATTCCCGGGATGATAACTTACTTTCTTTTTCAACTAATACTTTAAGAGTCTTCCCTATCTCCTTCCTGTTCTCGAAAAGCGTATGATACTTCTGCAGGGAGACAACCTCTTTCAGGCGAGCCTGCTTCTCATTCTCGTCGATCTGGTCCGTGTATTGTGCGGCCTTCGTTCCAGGTCTCGGGGAATACTTGAATGTGAAGGCGGAGTCAAAGCGAACGGTATCCATGACCCTCAGGGTCTGTTCAAAATCGTCCTGGGATTCTCCTGGAAACCCCACAATGATATCGGTGCTGAGACCGCATCCAGGAAGGATTTGTCGAATTCGTTCAACCAGGGCCAGATAGCGGTCCTGGGTGTACGTCCGGTTCATCCTCTTCAGAATCCTGTCGGAACCGGCCTGCAGGGGCAGGTGGATCGACTTGCAGATATTGTCGTTGTTTGCCATGACAAACAGCATGTCGTCGTCCACATCC
>JBHIAI010000186.1:0-2122 GCA_046861655.1 Fidelibacterota bacterium
CTTTGTGGTCTCCCTGCTGTCCATATCGGGTCTGCTTGTCTACCTGTGGGTGTACAACGAAATCAATATCACGGCAAGGGGTATCGACGCCCTTCAAAGGATTCAGCAAAACGCCGAGGCCGAAAACATACAGCTCCACAGCGAAATCGCGGCGCTGAAACGTGTGGACAGGATTACCCGTATCGCCGAAGATGAACTTCACATGGTGACACCGGAACCGGAGACCCTGGTGGTCTTTTTTGAATCGGAATTCGAATGACCAAATCTTTCTCCAAACACCGGCCCCGCATTCTGGTGCTGTCCATTATCGTGGTGGCGGCGTGGTCGGGATTGACCCTGAAGTTTTTTCATATTCAGGTTCTCCGGGGAGGAGAACTGGCCCGACTCGAGAGACAGCAGGGGGAGAACCGTGTGGTCCTTCCGGCGATCCGGGGAACCATTCTCGACAGGAATATGGCCCCCCTGGCCGAAAACGTCCTCCACTATTCGTTCGGGGTCCACCCTGAGAAGGTCCAGAACCCGGAAACCGTCATCCGCAAGTTCGCGGAAGCTACGGGAAAAAGTGAGGAAAGCTTTCGTTCCGCACTATCGAGCCACAGTCCTTTTGTCTTCCTGGAGAGAAACCTGAGAAGCGATCTCGCCCAGGAGCTCCTCCAGTTGAAGGATCCAGGACTCGTTGTCCATCGCCACGGGTACCGTTTCTATCCCCATCACACCATTGCCTCCCAGGTCCTGGGATTCACTGACGCGGACAACACCGGTCTGGAAGGGGTGGAAAAAGAATACGACACCGTTCTCGGGGGACGGGACGGATGGATCATCCTCCAGACGGACGGAAAAGGACGCACACGGAGAAATGAAGGCTATCCCAGACTGGAACCCATGGACGGGAGTGATATCGTCCTGACCATCGACCTCGAGTACCAGGCCATCCTCCAGGATGAACTCTCCCGTCGCATGACGGAGACCGGAGCCCGGGCTGCCCAGGGAATCATCCTGGAACCGCACACAGGAAAGATCCTGGCCATGGCCTCCCTGCCCGGGTTTGACCCCAATAGGTATGTGAGCTGGCCCAGGGAGACCTACCGGAACCGGGTGGTCACGGACCAGTTTGAGCCAGGCTCAACCCTGAAATTGGTTCCTGCCACAGCGGCCCTCACCCTGGGAACCGTCTCCACGGACCAGGAATTCAACTGTGAAGACGGAAGCTACAATTTTCGTGGTACCGTCATAAGTGACTGGTCCGATTTCGGAATGCTGACCTTTCCTCAGATCATCCAGCATTCCAGCAACGTGGGGATCATCAAGATCTCCCAGACGGTGGGTCCCACAAACCTCTACATGTTTGCCCGGAAATATGGCTTCGGTGCTCCGTCCGGGATCCGTCTTCCGGGAGAGGCCAGGGGCGTTCTGAAACCGGTAAAGGAGTGGAGCGCTCTCAGTCTGGCGGAAATATCGCTGGGGCACGAAATCGCAGTCACCACCCTTCAGCTGGGCCTGGCCTACGGCAGCGTGGCCAACGGTGGAAAGCTCATGGCACCGCTCCTGGTGGAACAGATCATCCACCCCCGGCACGGAACGGTCTATTCAGCAAAACCCCAGGTGGTTCGTCAGGTGGCCCCAGAGGATGTGATGACCAGCCTACTGAGATGTTCACCCGTGTGGTGGAGGCGGGAACGGGAACATCCGCCCGGATTGAAGGTTGGAATGTTGCCGGGAAGACGGGAACGGCTCAGAAGTACGCGGACGGAGCTTATTCCACCGAAAGGTTTGTATCCTCATTCGTGGGCTTTCTCCCTGCCAGCGATCCCCGGATGGTCGCCGTCATCGTTCTGGATGAACCCAATGGAACCTACCACTGGGGAGGGATCGGTCCCGCCCCCGTCTTCAAGAGGGTAATGACCAGGATCGTCAATACGGATGACGCCATCTGGGTGCACCGTCCTCCTCCCTCCCAGTCCGTTTCCCAAGAATTCCCGGCAAGGCAAGTCCTGGGCGGACGGGAGAGGGTGCAGCCTGTCTCTCTGATGACGGCGGCCACGGTACCCAGATTCCCTGGTCCACCCGCAACCGTCAGGGTCCCTGACGTGCGGGGGAAAAGTCTCCGCAGTGCCATAGTGGC
>JBHIAI010000074.1:0-8702 GCA_046861655.1 Fidelibacterota bacterium
CGAGGTGCCGATCGTCTCCCCGGACGGGGACCCGATCCTCGCCTTCTGGCGTTACGGGCTGGGCCGGAGCGTGGCCTTCACCTCGGCGCTGAAGGGCGGCTGGATCGGCGCCTTCGCCCGGTGGGAGAGCCTGGACCGCTTCGTCGCCCAGGTGGTCCGGTACGTCTTCCGGGAAGCCGGCCGCTCGGGGTTCCACGCCACGGCCACCGCCGCGGGGGGGCGGGCCACCGCTTTCTTCTTAAGGCCCTTTACGCGCTAGGGACTATCGTGAGTTTCGAGATTTCAAACGGATCCCCAGCTCCTTCAGCTGGTGGGGAGAGACCTCACTGGGGGAACCGTCCATCAAGGATTGAGCCTGTGTGGTCTTGGGAAAGGCGATCACATCACGGATCTGGCGGGTTCCTGCAAGAAGCATGACCAGACGATCGTAGCCGAAGGCGATACCCCCGTGAGGAGGAGCCCCGTACGTGAGGGCCTCCAGGAGAAAACCAAACCTGTCCCGGGCATCTTTCTCGGATATACCCAGAATATTGAAGATCTTCATCTGAGTGGAAGGATCGTGGATTCGAATGGAACCACCAGCCACCTCAAGTCCGTTGATGACCAGATCGTATCCTCTGGATCTTACAGCCCCTGGATCGGAGTCAAGGAGTGACAGGTCTTCCGACTTGGGAGCCGTAAACGGATGATGCTTGAATGTCCATCCGTTCTTTTTCTCTTCCCTCTCGAACAGGGGAAAATCGACGATCCATAGCGGTGCGAAAACGGTGGGCCCTTTCCCCTCCGGGATCAGACCCAGTCTCCGGGCAATTTCCAGTCTCAAGCTTCCCATGGACTCAAGAACGGTCCTCTCTTCACCCCCCGCTGCCAGTAAGAGCCCTCCCTCTTTGAGATCCAGTTCTTTCACCATCCGTTCCCGGAGATTCCCCGGGAAGAATTTGGAAGCACCGCCGCTTAGACCCCCCTCCCTACATCTCATCCAGGCCAGGCCCCGGAGAGGTTTCTTGCCTTCCTGGAGAGAATACGTCTTCACATGGTCCGACAGTTCGTCAATCATTTTTCTGGAGATTCTCTCCCCGTCATCCACTTTCAGCGCTCTGACAGACTCAGCCGAATCCCATAACCCCGCGTCGGACTCTCCTGCGTAAGCTACCAGGTCCAGAAGGGGGAGTTCGAACCTGAGGTCAGGTCTGTCCGTTCCGTAGGTCTGGACCGCTTCCTTGTATGAAAGGGCAGGAAAGGGGATATCCAGGGTGACTCCGATGGCTTCTTTGAACACGTGAGCCACCAGTCTCTCTACTGCGTCCCGGACATCCTGTTCGTCCACGAATGACATTTCCATGTCAATCTGGGTGAATTCGGGCTGTCGGTCAGCCCGGAAATCCTCGTCCCGGAAACACTTAACGATCTGAAAATACCTGTCGAACCCGGCAATCATGAGCAATTGCTTGTAGGTCTGAGGGGACTGGGGGAGGGCGTAAAACTTTCCGGAATGAACCCGGCTGGGTACCAGGTAGTCCCTGGCCCCCTCGGGGGTGGACCGTACCAAAAACGGAGTCTCGATCTCTGCGAACCCTTCATGGGAGAGGTGATGCCGAACGGCCTGATTCGTCCGGTGACGGATCAGAATGAAGTCCCGCAGTTCCCTCGTCCTCAGCTCCAGGTAGCGGTACCTCAGTCTCAATTCTTCGGTGGCACTTTCCCTGTCGCTCACCTGAAAAGGCAGCGGTGCCGCTTCGCTGTGAACCTCGACCTCAGCCACCTCAACCTCAATCTCTCCTGTGGGGATATGGGGATTTACAGCTCCCTTTCGCCTGGCCCGCACAGTTCCCCGGGCGGAAATGACGTCCTCCAGGGAAAGCTTCTTGGCTGTCCGAAATGTGTGGGCCAGACCCGTGTCACCGAACACCAGCTGGGTGATTCCGTACCGGTCCCGCAAATCCACAAAGATGAGACCCCCGTGGTCCCGGGTAGAGGCCACCCAGCCGCTGAGAGTCACGGCGTTCCCTACGTGTGTTGAATTCAACTCCCCGCAGGTGTGGGTTCTCTTAGACTGACCTGGTTCTTTCTGCAATCCTCAACCTGTTCCCGGACCGCTTCAGGGAGGCCAGGGCTCTTTCCCGGTCGAGATCCTCCCGCCGGGCCGACAGTCGCTCCCGGGCCCGGTCCCGGGCGGACCGCGCCCTATCCACATCAATCTCATCGGCCCGTTCCACTGTCTCCACAAGAAGTTGAGCCTGGGACCCGGTCACCTCCAGATAACCCCCGCTGGTGGCGAAATAGGTTTTCTCGGAGTTCCGCTCCACTTTCACCTCCCCCACGTCTACGGCAAACAGGGCATTGGTATGATCAGCCAGGATGCCGAACAGACCGTCAAGACCGGGGGCTCGGAGGTAGGTAACCTCGCCCAGGTCCAGTTCCCGTGTGGGAGTCACGATGTCAAGATGAAAAGTTTTCATCGGGCGTCAGGGTGGTAACTTCTCTCACCGCAATGAGTAATTCGCAGTGCGTAATTCGTGATGGGTAGCTGATCCCTGCTGCTGCCAACTTGTCGCTTACAGCTTTTTCGCGTTCTCCACGGCCTCATCGATGGTCCCTGTGTACAGGAAGGCTCTTTCTGGGAGGTCGTCGAATTCCCCTTCTACTAACTTTTCAAACCCCTCGATAGTGTCCTCCAGCTTAACGTAACGGCCTGGCTTGCCCGTAAACTGTTCGGCCACGAAGAACGGCTGGGAAAGAAACCTTTGGATTCTCCGGGCCCGTCTCACCACGGTCTTATCTTCATCCGAAAGTTCCTCCATCCCCAGGACGGCGATAATGTCCTGAAGGTCTTTGTAGGTCTGAAGGATTTCCTGAACCTGTTTTCCCACCCGGTAGTGCCGATCCCCGATGATCCTGCGATCCAGCGCCCTCGATGTGGAGTCCAGGGGATCTACCGCCGGGTAGATCCCCAGTTCGGAGATCTGTCTTGACAGGACGGTGGTGGCATCCAGGTGGGCGAACGTGGTCGCCGGCGCAGGGTCCGTCAGATCATCGGCGGGCACATAAACGGCCTGCACCGATGTGATGGATCCCTTGGTTGTGGAGGTAATCCGTTCCTGAAGCTCGCCCATTTCTGTGGAGAGGGTGGGCTGATAGCCTACGGCGGAAGGCATCCTTCCCAGAAGGGCGGACACTTCCGAGCCGCTCATGACGAACCGAAAGATGTTGTCGATGAAAACAAGCACGTCCATTCCCTCGTCCCGGAAGTACTCTGCCATGGTCAAACCGGTCAGGCCTACCCTCAGCCGGACCCCTGGAGGCTCGTTCATTTGTCCAAAAACCAGGGCCGTCTTATCCACGACCCCGGACTCATTGATCTCCAACCAGAGATCGTTACCCTCCCGGGTTCTCTCCCCGACACCACAGAACACAGACACGCCTCCGTGCTCCGTGGCAATGTTGTGAATAAGCTCCATGACAATCACCGTTTTTCCGACCCCCGCACCGCCAAACAGTCCGGTCTTGCCCCCCTTCACATAGGGCTCCAGAAGATCGATCACCTTGATACCCGTCTCCAGAATCTGAGATTCTGTCGTGAGTTCCGTATGGGAGGGGGACGGACGGTGAATAGGCCACCGCAGATCGGTCCCCGTGGGGCCCTTTTCGTCAATGGGATTTCCGTTCACATCCCACATTCTCCCCAGCGTTTCCGGTCCCACCGGGACCTCGATGGGCTGACCCGTATCGATCACTTCCGTCCCCCGGGCAAGGCCGTCGGTAGTGTCCATGGCCACCGTACGGACGCTGGAATCACCCAGATGCTGGGCCACCTCAAGCACAAGGACCGAACCGTCCGGCCTCTCAACTTCGAGGGCGTTGTAAATGTCCGGAAGACGATCGTCCTCAAATTCCACATCCACAACGGCGCTCATGATCTGGCTGATCTTGCCGTTTTTCTTCTCGTTACCGCTACCCATTACTCACTCCCGAACTTGAGGGCGTCGGCACCACCGACTACCTCCAGGATCTCTCTTGTGATTGCCGCCTGCCGAAGCTGGTTCAGTTCTCCCGTAAGGTCCCTGATCATATCTCGGGCGTTTTCAGTGGCGTTCTCCATGGCCATCATGCGGGCCGCCTGCTCCGCAGCGTTGGATTCCAGGAGAATCCGCCACATCTGAACGTTGAGGTGCAGGGGCACCAGTGAATCAATGATTTCAGCCGGCGACGGTTCGAACAGGTAGTCCCACCCTACCCGGCCAGGCAACTCCTGTTGATTCTCGTCCTCCTCCACTACCAGGGGCAGGAACTGGAGCCGCACAACGTCTTGCCGCAGCGCACTCTTGAATTCATTGAATATCACGATCACCTGATCAAGGTCATGGGCTACGTACAGGTGTTTGATTTGATCCACTATGGAAACGGCATGGCGAAAGTCAAGGTCGTTCCAGAATCCCACATACTCTCCGATGACGGTGTATCCTCTTCTTCGAAAAAAGTCCCTTCCCTTCTTCCCCACGCAGAGAAGCTTTACCCGGTCCGGATCGTACACCCCGGTGGCCTCCACAGCGGACTGAAGGATGTTGGCATTGAAACTTCCACAAAGTCCCCGGTCCGCAGTGACGATAACGAAACCGACATGGTCCGGGGGACGAACCTCAAGGAGACGGTTCAAACGGCGATCGATGGATGGAAGAAGGTGCTTGAGAACATCGTTTATCCGGGTTGCATACGGTCTGGCCTGCTGGATGCTTATCCGGGATTTTTTGAGACGGGCCGCCGCCACCATTTTCATGGCTCGTGTCACCTGACTGATACCGGTCACCGCCTGGATCCGCTGGCGTATCTACTTAAGACTGGCCACGGATCAGTTTTCCTCTTCAGCCGCGGCAAACCCTTTCATGAAGCTCCCGATGGCCGATATCAACCCTTTTTTCGTTTTTTCAGAGATTTTCTGTTCCGAGGCGATAGACTCGAGAATATTCCCCTGGGATGCCTCCAGATAGGAAAGGAATTCCTCCTCGAACCTGCGGGTCTGCTCCAGGGTCAACCCATCCAGGAACCCCTCCGTCCCGGCAAAAATGATAGCCACCTGCTTCTCCACCGGCATGGGCACATACTGATCCTGCTTGAGAATCTCTACCAGCCGCTCACCCCGGGTTAGTTGTTTCTGGGTCACAGGATCAAGATCAGATCCAAATTTGGCGAAGGCCTCCAGTTCCCGGTACTGGGCGAGGTCCAAACGGAGAGAACCTGCCACCTGCATCATGGCTTCAATCTGTGCGTTCCCCCCTACCCGGGAAACGGATATGCCCACGTTGATGGCCGGTCTAACCCCCGAATAGAACAGCGACGGTTCCAGATAGATTTGACCGTCCGTGATTGAGATCACGTTGGTGGGAATGTAGGCAGCCACGTCCCCCTCCTTGGTCTCAATGATGGGCAGGGCGGTGAGAGATCCCCCTCCCAGGCTGTCGTTGAGTTTTGAGGCTCTCTCCAGAAGGCGGCTGTGGAGATAGAAAATGTCTCCCGGATAAGCCTCTCGACCCGGGGGACGACGGAGCAACAAAGACATCTGACGATAACTCACGGCATGCTTGGAGAGATCGTCGTAAACCACCAGGGCGTGCATTCCGTTGTCGCGGAAGTATTCCCCAAGGGTACAACCGGCATAGGGGGCGATGAACTGAAGGGGGGAGGGATCGGAGGCGTTGGCGGCGATTACCGATGTGTACCCCAGGGCACCGTTGGCCTCAAGATCCGCCACCACTTTGGCCACTGTGGACGCTTTCTGTCCGATAGCCACATAAATGCAGTAAACGGGCGAATCCGTATCATGGGTCCCCTGCTGATTAATGATGGCATCTACGGCAAGGGCCGTTTTTCCGATCTGACGATCCCCGATAATGAGTTCCCTCTGTCCCCTGCCTATGGGAATCATGGAATCGACGGCTTTCAGCCCGGTTTGAAGGGGTTCCTTCACAGGCTGCCGGGAAAGAACGTTGAGAGCTTTCCGTTCTATGGGGCGACTCTCGCCCGTTTTGATGTCACCCTTGCCGTCCATGGGCTGTCCCAGAGGGTTGATCACCCGGCCGAGCATTTCCTTTCCCACGCCAATCTCCACCACCCGTCCGGTCCGTTTGGCAAGCTCGCCTTCCCTGACCCGTTGGGTTTCGCCAAAAAGAACCAGCCCAACACTATCCTCTTCCAGATTCAGGGCCATGCCGAACACACCGTTGGGGAGTTCCACCAATTCACTGGACATCACGTTCTCCAGACCGTGAACCCGGGCGATGCCGTCCCCTACCTGGATGACCTCCCCGACTTCCGAGACATCGATCGAGACGTCAAACTGTTCAATCAGCTTCCGAAGCTGAGCCGTGATCTCATTCGTTTTGATAGCCATCTCCCACCTACAACAACGAATCTTTCAGTCTCTCAAGACGGTTGGAAACGGACCCGTCCAGAAACGTGTTTCCGATCCTCAACTTGACACCGCCGATCAACTGGGGATCCACTTCCTTTTTCAGGTCGACGCGTTTCTTCAGCGATGTCTCCAGACGGAGACGAATTCTATCGTACTCCTCTTCCTTCAGTGCCAGGGAGGTTACCGTAGTAACGAAAACCCGATCGGTTCTTTGCCTGTGCAGCCTCTCATACCTGACCGACGTGGACTTCAGGAGATCATACTCCCGTTTTTCCTCGAGAATCGCCAGGAATTCCAGGGCTATGGGGTGAACCCGGTCCCCCAGAACGGAGGAAAGGATTTCCACTTTCCCGGAGGGCTCGATCTTGCGAGTGAAAAACAAGAGACGAAAGGTGGAATCCTTATCAAACAGGTCCGAGAGAATCTGCAATGAATGGTTCACCGCGTCCACGGCATCCAACCGTTCTGCCAGGGCAAGCAGTGCCCGGGCGTAGCGTATGGACTTTCTCCTAGGCATCCGCCCCCCGGTCTATCCTCTCGAGAGATTCCTGGATGAGGGAGAGGTTTTCCCTTCTGGTAAGCTTTTTCCCTATGATCTTCGAGGCCACCTGAAGAGACAGGTTAACCACCTCTTCCCTTATTTCGGCGATGGCCTTCTGCTTTTCAGCCCCTATCCGCTTTTCGGCATCGGTCCGGATCCGGTCCGACTCCTCCTTCGCTCTGGCCACCATGTCTTGTTTCAGCCTTTCCCCGGTGGCTTTGCCCTGTTTGACGATGGCCTGGGCTTCCGACCTGGCTCTGGCAATCATCCGGTCAAATTCCCGGGAAATACGTTCCGCCTCCTCCCGGGCCTTCCTGGCATCCTCCAGGGATTCCCTGATTCTCTTCTCCCGTCTCTCCAGAGCACCCATCAGAGGTTTCCAGACGAATCTGGCCAGAAAGGCCAGGAGCACCAGGAAGGTGATGATGGACCAGATAAACAGACCGGGTTCCAGACGAACTAGTGGGTTTTCCATGACCCTATTTCATGAGCACAATGAGCAGGCAGAAAACTTCTCCCAGAATGGCTACCCCTTCCAGAAGAAAAAGGGGCAGATTCACCGCAGCGGTAATCTCGGCTGCCGCTTCAGGTTGACGGGCGATGGATTCCGCCGCCGCCATGGTGAAACGACTGATGCCGTATCCTGCACCCGATACGATGATGCCAAGCCCTATGGCGGCTCCAAAATAGTGAAGCGTCGATCCACCCTCCTGCCCCAGGGCAGGACTGGCCAGAGTAAGCACTAGAAGGACCGCCAGGGAAATTACGGCTGACCGTCTCATGACCTTATCCTCCTTATCCTAGTTCTAGACATCCGTGATCCTGTTTTTCCGTACCTTAGCTTAATGTTCAATATGAATCGCCATCCCGATAAAGATGGCCGAAAGAAGGGCAAACACGTAGGCCTGGATGAGGACGATGATGATCTCGAGAGCGGATATGGCCGCGCTCAGGGGCACGGAGACGAACAGCCCGACCGCTACTCCCACCTCCGGCCGGAAAATATCGGCGAACACAAAAATGAATGACATGATGGAGAGAATGGCGATATGTCCTCCCGTCATGTTCGCCGCCAATCGCATGGTAAGAGCGAAAGGCTTGACGAACATGGCGATGATTTCGATCGGTACCAGGATAAAATAGACGGGGAAGGGATGTCCCTTGGGAGCCAGGCTTCTCAAGTATCCTCCGAATCCATGGGCGATACTGCCCGCCACAAGAATGGCAAAGAACGTTACCGTAGCCAGCCCGGCTGTGACGTTGAAGTTCCCTGTGGCCGTGGATCCCCCGGGCAGAAGGTCAAACACAGGAACCAAACCCAGCCCGTTTGCCACCAGGATGAAAAAGAAGAAGGTCAGAATCAAGGGGGACCATACGGCTGCGTTGGCCACTCCCACGTTGGGAATGACAACCTGATTCCGTATGTATTCCACCATGCTTTCCAGCAGGTTGGTGAATCCTCGAGGCACAGGATAGTCCTGCCTTCGGTAGGGTCCCACCACCAGGGCGAAAAGAACGAAAACAACGGCCGCCGCTACCCACAGCATGATGACGTGCTTGGTGATGGAAAGGTTGATGCCAAGAACAGTGGGCAGTGAAATAATAGGCTCGCTGTTGGACACATGATGGAGAATGGTCTCTCCGATCCTGTCCAGAACGGAACCGCCTGTATGGAGGTCTGAAGGGGAGTCGTTCATGGGATTTTCTTACCGGGTTTTTCGGCTCAATAACAGCCTTCGAAAATACACAGCCTCT
>JBHIAI010000075.1:0-8701 GCA_046861655.1 Fidelibacterota bacterium
AGGGTTCGCCTCAAGGTGTCAAGGGGAATGCACCACAGAACATAGGTTTGGTCCTTGGCCCGGTCCCTGGATCTTTTGATGATGGGTCGGTCACGCCGGGAGCGGTCCACCACGGCATAGTGACCGGTGGCGATCCAGCGGGCGCCGAGGAGGTCCGCTTTACGGATGAGAGCTCCCCAGCGGAGGTGAACGTTGCACTGGATGCACGGATTGGGAGTTCGTCCTGCCAGGTACTCATCCACCAGGTAATCCACGACCTTCCGGCGGAACAGGTCCTGGAAGTCCAGAGTGTAGTGGGGTACCCCGAGGGTTTGGCAGACCAGCTTGGCGTTGTTGATGGCATCGATGGAGCAGCAGGTGCTGTGCCGGGAATCGCCGTTGCCCGCTCCGGAAGGATCTCCCACGGAGGACGGGGACGGGTTTTCCCACAGTTTCATGGTAACACCGACGGCCTCGTACCCCTGGTCCAGAAGCCTTAGGAGTGCCACGGAGCTGTCGACGCCGCCCGACATGGCCACCAGAACGCGGTTGCCTACACCGCTCATGGGGAGACCGCCAGAGTTTTCTGCGTCCCTTTGAGGGCCATCACGTGTTTGACGAGAGTCTCGGCCAGACGATGGGTGTCGCCCTCCCGGGTGTACCGACCGAATGAAATGCGAAGGGTCTGGCGGTTGAGATGGTCTGGAATGCCCATGGCTTGGAGAACGGGAGAGGGCTTCGGGGTTCCGGAAGAACAGGCGGCACCGGTGGAGACGGCGAAGCCATCAAGATCCAGGTTCATCAGGAGGTCCTCGGCGGGGACGCCGGGGAATGTGATGCTCATGACTCCCGGCAGATGATGGCGGGGGTGACCGTTGATGACCAGACCGGGAATGTTCATCCTGAGCCGATCGACAAATGTTTTCGCTAGAGCCTCCAGCCGCTCTCCTTCTTCCTGAACGGAACCGGTGGCCAACTGGGCTGCCAGGCCGAAGCCGGCGATGCCGGAGATATTCTCTGTCCCGGCCCTTCTTCGCTGTTCCTGGCTTCCCCCTGACACCAGGGGATGAAGGGCGGTACCCTCCTTCACATACAGGGCGCCCACGCCCTTGGGGCCGTAGAGCTTGTGGGCGGAGAAGCTCATGGTGGTGACGTCCAATTCCTTGACGTCGACAGGAATCTTTCCCAGGGCCTGGACGCCGTCGGAATGCAGGGGAATGCCGGCTTCCCTGCAGAGGGCCGCAATTTCGGTAATAGGTTCCACCGTTCCCACCTCGTTATTGGCCAGCATAATGGCCACCAGGACCGTATCCTTCCGGATAGCGTGAGCCACCTGGCGGGGATCGATCCTTCCGGTTGAATCGACCTGGAGCAGGGTAGAGGTGACACCGAAGGTCTCCAGGTCAGCCAGGGTTTTTCCAACGGACGGGTGTTCGACGGTGGAGGAGATTACGTGCCTCTTTTCCCCGTATACGACGTTCCGCAGGGCCAGATTGTTGGCCTCGGATCCGCTGGCAGTGAAGACGATTTCCGATGGACCACAACCGATTGCCTGGGCCAGCTGCCGTCGGGCGGTTTCCACGCATCCCCGGGCATCCTGACCGAACCGGTGGATGCTGGAGGGATTCCCGAACACCTCCCGGTTCACCCGGCTGATCAGGTCGGCGACCTGTTCATCGAGGGGCGTTGTGGCGCAGTAATCGAAGTAGAGCACGGCGTTAAGTTAAGGAAAAATTGCGTAATGGATAACTGGCACGTTCGACGTTCAACGTTGAACGGTCAACGTTAAACGGCTGTTAGAGGAATTCGTTGCGGATTTCGGCGTACTTGACTGTATTTTGAAGATTGCGGTAGAAAGGGGGCTTCCGTTCGCCCAGGAGATTCAGGGTGGCATCCCGGTCGTAGTCAAACCGCTGAACCTCCCAGTTGAACTCGTTGCCCACGGTCAAGAATCCCACCGCCCCCTTGGTGATGTTATCAAAAGGAAGTCCGGTACTCACCGGGCAGAGGATCTTGATATTGCCGTTTTCTTCCATGCGGTGGAGATGGATATGTCCGTGGACGTACAGAAAGAGGTGGACCTTTGGGTACCTCAGTTTCACGTGATTTCGCCAGGTGATGGCCTCCTCAAGAGAGGGGGGCTGTTCATCCCTTTCGTACCAGGCATGGGAGAATTCCACCAGCGTATCGTCTACCCTGTCCCGGTATGAGATGCGGGTGAGCCGGCTGATGAAGTCCGCCCCCTCCTGGCCTATCTGTTCGGCGGCCCACTGCTCATGCTGTACGATACCCTGACATACGGGATCGTCGGGACTCATCCCCTCGATGGTGGGCGCTTCGTGCTCCCAGATGCGGTCGATAATGTAGCGTTCGTGGTTTCCCCGAAGGAAAATGGCGTCATCGAAGTTCGTCAGGACTTCCAGCACCTCTTTAGGAGCAGGTCCCAGGGCAAAATAATCCCCCAGGAACATAATCTGGTCCACATCCGGACGTTCTTTCACCAGGGAAAGAGCCACCTTGAGGGCTTCCAGATTGCCGTGCACGTCTGTCAGAAGGGCGTAGGTCTTACTCTTCATTATGAGGGGATTTCCCGAGCCTTAATGAATGACGGACAGCCAATATACCACTCAATTAATTTCGGAACAATTCCTGTTTTCCAACCGTGCCCCGGGTCACAAACGAGACACATAGACCGACCGAACCGGGTACGCTACATTCGTTGAGCCCGGGCGTAGATTAGCCACGGGAGATTTCGTTTCCACCCCGCTGACGCCAGGCTTTCATGAGAAGTTTGGCTTGCATTAACCGATTAGGGGAGACTAAACTGTCTATCCTGCCATGGCTTCCGATTCCGTAGTCGCCGTTGGATCCATCGCTCTTGACTGGTTGGAGTTTTCTGACGGCACGAAGGGGGATATCCTGGGGGGATCCGCCACCTATTTCACCCTGGCCGCCAGCCTGTTCGCCCCCGTTCACCTGGTGGGAATCGTGGGAACCGATTTCCCGTCAGAAGGGATGGATCTTCTGAAAGAACGGGCAGCCAACGTGGACGATCTCCAGGTGGTGGAGGGAAAAACGTTCCGGTGGGGCGGGCGGTATCATGAGGACTGGGAAACCCGTACCACACTGTACACCGAACTGGGGGTATTCGAGGGATTCAGGCCCAGGTTGAGTCCCGTGAACCGTCAGGCTCCTTTCGTCTTCCTGGGAAACATCCAGCCGTCTCTTCAACTCGAAGTCCTGGCCCAGGCTGAGAATCCAGACAGAACGGTGATCTGTGACACCATGAACCTCTGGATCAACACCGCCAGGGAGGACCTCGACAGGGTGCTCGGGCAGATTGACATCCTCCTCATCAACGACGAAGAGGCCGGGCTTCTTTCAGGGGTTTCGGAAATCGCGGAATCGGCCCGGAAGATTATGGACATGGGACCGGCCGTGGTGGTGGTAAAACGGGGTGGAAAGGGCTCCACGCTGATGGGGAGGAAGGAGTCGTTCGAGGTGGGCGCCTATGGTGTCTCCCGGGTTGTGGATCCGACGGGTGCCGGAGACTCTTTTGCCGGAGGTCTTGTGGGAACGCTGGCCGGGGGAGGTTCCCTCCGGGAGGCTCTGGTGGCCGGTTCAGCGGTGGCATCCTTCTGCGTGGAACGCTTCGGGATCGAGGGACTGAAGACTCTCACCCTGGAGGACGTGAAAGAGCGCATGGAAACTATCGGTAGAAGCAGTGACCAGTGACGGGAAGGCAGGGGAAGGGGCAGTTGGCAGCGGCAGCGGCAGTAGGTCCCGCCGGGGCGGGATCTCCGCTTCGCTCCGACAGGGGCAGTTCTAGTTGGCAGTTGAGCGAAGCGAAACCCCGATGCTTTGTCGGGGTAACCAGTGACGAGTGACGGGAAGGCAAATTGGCTTGAATCCCCCTGGGGGTGTTCCTAAATTGGGCTACAGATTAACACAGATGATGTAAGAATACGGGAGTCTGTGGCTGAAAAACACTCGGGGATTACTATGAATCACAAGAGGTCTATCCTTATTTGGGTATTTTTCGTTGCCGTGGTGTTCTTCTGGAGTTGCGCCAGTGAGCAGTTGACCTCCGCCCGGCTTTACATCCGGGAGGAGAACTGGGAGAAGGCCGAAGCGATGCTGCTGGCCGCCGCGGAAGTGGAACCCGACAACCCGGAAGTGTATTTCCATCTTGGAAAGGAGATTTACGCCAGACGGGGCGAGTGGGACAAGATGAACGAAATGTTTGACAAGGCACTATCCCTGGATCCCAAGAAGAAGCTCCCCACGGGCGTGGTCGTGAAGGATGCGGTGGAGGTGACCCGCACCCAATTATGGGGCGACCGCTACAACAATGGCGCCGCTCTCTACAACAAGGCGATTCAGGCCGAGGGCGACGAGAGGATTGAGTTTTTGAGACAGGCCACGGATCAGTTTGAGACGGCCAAGCTGATCAAGCCGGAAGAGCCGAAAACCTACAAGAACCTGGTTTTCTGTTACCTGTACACGAATCAGCCGGAGCGGCTGAGCAGCACCATTGACGAGGCCCTGGAGAGGAATCCGGAGGATGCGGAACTCCTGATCGCGGCTGCCAAGGTGTTAAGAGACGAGGGCGATTCGGACAAAACCATCGAGTACCTGGAAAAGGCTCTGCGTTTGGATCCGGATAACGTTGAAGCTGCCCGGTTTCTTGCGGAGATCTACTACGATCAGGGGGACAAGGAAGGGGCCATTTTTGCCTACGAAAAGGCCATCCGGGAAGACCCTGACAACGTGGACCTGCACTTCAACCTGGGAGTGCTTTACCTTCAGATTAAAGACTACGATTTTGCCGAGGAGGAATTTCAGAAAGTCCTGGCTCTCGATCCTGAGGACTGGGAGGCCATCCTTGGCATCGGCGAAGCTTATGAACAGATGGAACGGTGGGAAGACGCCGAGTATTACTACCGGAAGTCCCTGAGGTTCAGTCCGGACGATCCTATTCTACTGAGGGCCATGGCCCGTGTGGTCTACAGGCAGGGAAGGATAGATGAAGCCCAGGGTCTTCTGGACAAAGCCAAAGCCCTGGTCCCGCAGGGGCAGGATTAGGTTACCCCACCACTTTCCTTTTCATCAGGTACCGGGTCAAGGCCAGATCCAGGCTCTGATCGGTAGATAGGGCCGCATAGTCGATATTCTGTTTCCGGCAGCGCGTCTTGTACGTCTGCCGGAAATCCTCAACTACTTTCTTGTACGCCCCCTGAATCTGCCACGGTTCGGTTGTGATTTCCTCGTCCGTCTCCAGGTCCTTAAACCGGGACCGCACAGGGAAATCGAAGTCCAATTCCCGGGGATCCATCACGTGGAAGACAATGACTTCATGTTTCTTGTGCCTGAAATGTTTCAGTCCCGCCAGCACTTCCTCCGGATCGTCCAGCAAATCGGAAATCAGGATGATGAGTCCACGTTTCTTGATTTTCTCCGCCAGTTGGTGAAGGGTGCTGGCGATTCGGGTATCCTTTCCCGGACTTATGTGTTCCAGGTGAGCCAGGATGGTGTTGAGATGTCCCGGCGTTGAGCGGGGGGCCACGTAAGCCCTGACGCCGTCATCGAACAGGGTAACCGACACTCCATCCTGCTGTTTGAGCATGAGGTAGGTCAAGGCTGCCGTCAGGAAACTGCCGTAGTCCAGTTTGGACACGTTCACGCTGCTGTAGGTCATGGAACGGCTGGTATCCAGAAGGAGGTAGGATCTCAGGTTTGTCTCCTCTTCGAACTGTTTCACGTAAAACCGGTCCGTTTTGCCGTAAAGTTTCCAGTCAATATGGCGGATTTCGTCTTCGGGTCCGTAGGCACGGTGTTCGGCGAATTCCACGCTGAATCCATGATAGGGACTTTTGTGCATGCCGATGATGTACCCTTCCACCACCAGCCGGGCCCGGAGGGACATGTTGTTGAGCTTTGCCACCACTTCGGGCTGGAGGTATTTGCGTTTGTCGACTTCGCTCATGCTCAACGCTCGATGTTCAACGTTCAACGTCTGATGCCGGGGGCCGTGTCGTCAGGGATTTACGGTAAGCAAGCAGTTTTGCCTTCAGTTTCTCCACAAAATCTTCGGCCTTAGATAACTTACCGTCAGTGATATACCCAATCTCTCCGGCCACGATCAGTTGGGCGTGTGATTCATACAACGATCCAATAGCGATATCAACAAAGCGCCTTTGATCAGAAGCCGTTCTTCTAGCAGAACCCTCAGCGATAGAAGAAGGAATTGAAACCGCTGCCCTTCTTAGCTGATTTGTCAGACCGTACAGTTCTTCCTTCGGAAATGTTTTTGTTGTCTGATAGATAGATTTCATGTACTGCACACTTAAGTGAAACACCTCAAGATCCTTAAACGACCCCATTTTTTACGTCCTGTGGTTTCATGTTATCTCGCATCGAACGTTAACAAACGTCGAACGTCAAACGTCTAACGTCTGACTCTCATGGCATAACCCTATGATCGAGACTCCTATCCCCTAGCCGGATTCTTCAATCAGTTTATCCAGCACGGTGTCGGTGGTGACGCCGTCGGCTTCTGCGTTGAAGTTGGTGATGACCCGGTGGCGCATGACCGGTTTGACCATGGAAAGAACATCGGAGATGTCGGGGGTGGGACGGCCTTCGAGGACTGCTTTGGCCTTGGCGCCGAGAACGAGGTACTGGGAGGCCCTGGGTCCAGCACCCCAGTCCACCCAATCGTTGATAAACTCAAAAGTGTTGTTGCCCGGGCGGGTACGGGAGGTGAGTTCAACTGCGAATTTCACAACGTTGTCCGCCACAGGCACCCGCCGGATGAGGGCCTGATAATCCATAATCTTTTCCCGGGAAAGAATGACGTGCAGCTCTTCTTCCTGGGCGCTGGTCGTGGATTTGACGATCTCGACTTCCTCATCCATGGAGGGGTAGGTGATGTTAACACTGAACATGAACCGGTCCAGCTGAGCTTCGGGGAGGGGATAGGTCCCCTCCTGTTCAATAGGATTCTGGGTGGCCAGAACCAGGAACGGTTCTTCCAGAGTGTGGGAGACACCGGCAGCGGTAACCTTATGTTCCTGCATGGCTTCCAGGAGAGCGGCCTGGGTCTTGGGCGGGGTCCGGTTGATTTCATCCGCCAGAATGATGTTCCCGAAGACAGGTCCCTTGAAAAACCTGAATTCCCGTTTCCCCGTGGCGTGGTCCTCCTCGATAATCTCCGTACCGGTGATATCGCTGGGCATGAGATCGGGGGTGAACTGGATGCGGCTGAACTTGAGATCGAGAATCTGGGCGATAGACTTGATAAGGAGGGTCTTGGCCAACCCGGGAACCCCAATGATAAGGGCATGGCCCTGGCACAACAGGGTGATCAGAATACGTTCAATGATGTGCTTCTGCCCCACGATGACTTTCCCCAGCTCCTGGGAAATCCGGTCCCGGGAGGCATGCAGGTCTTCCACCAGCTGAATGTCACCGGAATGGGCTATCATTAGACGGCGAAGAACTTACGTACCTCCCCCAGGGGAATCAATGGAATTATCTTGAATTCCCCTGGGGAGGAAGGTAATTTGACAGTTGGCTGGCTGGACATCCATGGTTTCCGGTGCAACCACCCTCAATCCGATTCCCCTCAAACTGGAGACCTACATCCGGGAGTGCGTGGGATTCACCCCCGGGACGGGGGTTATCCTGGGTTCCGGCCTGAGTGCGTTCGCCGATGCGGTGAATCAGCCAGTTGTCATTCCCTATGGGGATATTCCCGGCTTTCCCACTTCCGGGGTGGAAGGACACCCAGGCGAGCTTGTTGGGGGATGGGTGGGGAAAGAATTTGTTCTCGTGGCCAGCGGGCGATTTCACTGGTATGAAGGGTATGACACAGACGCCGTCACCCTTCCCGTTCGACTGTTTCACTCCCTGGGAGTTCCGAAACTGATCATTACCAACGCGGCAGGGTCTGTTCGACGGGAATTCCCTCCCGGAACCCTGATGGCTCTATCCGGGCATATGGATTTTACGTTCCGTGAGAGTATGGCACTTCCGGAGATTGTGCGGGACGACCGGTACCACTCACCGGCGCTATTGACCCTGGCTAAGACTGTGGCGAAGCGGGAAGGGGTTGACTTAAGGACAGGAGTCTACGCCTGGACCCTGGGGCCGTCCTTTGAGACCCCGGCTGAGATTGAGATGATACGGGGCCTGGGGGGCGACGCCGTGGGGATGTCGACGGTGCCGGAAATCCGGGCCGCAGGGGATCTGGGGATTCAGGTACTGGGCATCTCGTGTCTCACCAATTACGGGGCGGGCATCACGGAGGGGCCGCTGACTCACGAAGACGTCATGGAAACCACCGGGAAGGTGTCGGAGACGTTTTCCCGGCTGCTGGAGGGAGTGATCCAGGATCTCCCGGAGAACCAGACAAGAACGGAGGACCTATGACATCCTATCAAAAGGAATTGTGGATGGACGTTCCGGCCCGCATGGACTTTGTCAACATCACGGGACAGGTTCAGGACGCAGTGGACGAAAGTCAGGTGGCCGAAGGCCTGTGTCTGGTGAATGCCATGCATATTACGGCCTCGGTGTTCATCAATGATGATGAACCGGGGCTTCACCGGGACTACAAGCGGTGGCTGGAAGAACTGGCACCCCATGAACCCGTCAGCCGGTACGATCACAACCGCACAGGAGAGGACAATGGTGACGCCCATCATAAGCGACAGGTGAT